>NZ_JBSFKO010000031.1:30013-125379 GCF_053598575.1 Streptomyces sp. NPDC001100 | reverse complement strand
CAGCCACCCGGCGCCTACCCAACACCGGCCCAGCTCCCCGGCACCCACCCACCACCGGCCCAGCTCCCCGGCGCCCACCCCACACCACCCCACATCCCCGGCGCCCACCCACCCCCACCCCCCAACCCCCAGGAGCCCCCCATGTACATCGGAATCGACGTAGGCACCTCCACCGTGAAGGCCGCCGCCTTCGACCGCACCGGCCGTCAACTCGCCGTGGCCTCCCGCCCGGTGGAGCTGGCGATGCACGGCGGCTACGTCGAGCAGGACATGGACGAGGTGTACTCGGCGGTGGTCGCCGTGCTGGACGAACTCACCGCAGCGACAACCGACCCGATCGAACTGGCCGGCCTCACCGGCCAAGGCGACGGCGTCTGGCTGGTCGACACAACGGGCCGCCCCGTCCGCCCGGCCGTGTCCTGGATGGACGGCCGGGCACACGAACTGCTCGACCAGTGGCTGGCGGACGGAACCTTCGAGACGGTGTTCCGGCGGACCGGCAGCGCGATGTTCCCGGGCTGCCCCGGCCCGGTGCTGGCGTGGTTCGAGGCGCACGAGCCGAAGGCGCTGGACACCGCAACGCACGCCCTGTTCTGCAAGGACATGGTCTTCCAGCGGCTCACCGGGGCGCCTCCCACCACCGACGTCTCCGACGCCTCGATGCCGTTCCTCGACCCGAGGACGAGGTCGTACGACAACGGTGTCGTCGAACTCCTCGGCCTGACCCGCCGCAGGCGTCTGCTGGCCCGGGTCAGCGACCCGGTAGCGACGGCCGAGACCCTCGGCGAGGGGCTGCCGACCGGCACCCGCATCGCGAACGGCCCCTACGACCTCCCCGCCTGCGCGCTCGGCGCGGGCGTGACGGAACCCGGCGACGGACTCCTCATCGTCGGCACCTGCCTGGCCAGCCTGGTCGCCACCACCGACCTCGACCTCTCCGGCGAACCGGCCGGCCTGTACATCTCCCTCGACCGCCCCGGGCACTGGCTGCGCGCGATGCCGGCGATGGTCGGTACGGCGGCGTTGGACTGGGTGCTGTCGACGACGGGCGTCCGGCACGACGAGGTGGACGCGCTGCTGGCGGCGACACCGCCCGGCGCGAACGGGGTGCGGGTGCTGCCGTACTTCGCACCCTCCGGCGAGCGCGCCCCCTTCGTCGAGCCTCGGCTGCGCGCCGAACTGACCGGTGTCTCCCTGGAGTCGACGCCCGCCGATCTGGTCAGGGCGACCTGCGAGGGCATCGGTTACGCGGCCCGGCACTGTCTGGAGGCGGCGGGCCTGACGGGTTCGCTGGCGGTGTGCGGCGGCGGCACCCGCAGCCCCGCCTGGATGCGGCTCCTCGCCGACGTCCTGGGCCGGCCGCTCCGGGTGGTCGAGGGCGAGGTGGGCGCGCGGGGCGCGGTGCTCGCGGCGGCGGAGCGGTACGGGGTTCCGCTGGACGCAGCCGTCTGGACGCGGCCGACGGAGGTGGTCGAGCCGGACGCGGGGCGGGCGGCGTACTACACGAAGGGGTACGCGGACCATCTCGCGCGGCTGGCGGTGGCCCGGGGGCGGGAGCGGCACTGAGTACGGCGGGACGGATTCCGGGCTGCCGCCGTGGCCCTGTGAGACCTATGCTCGCAAGGCCACGGCCTCGGTTGTCGGGGCCCGTCCGACGGGGGACATCCCATGGTTTCCAAGCGCTGCCCCAACTGCGGCGACAGCATGGAGGACTTCAACCCGGTGACCGACGAGGAGTGGCAGCAGATCAAGGGCGAGATTCCGAAGCACGTCCGCAGGGCGGCGGTCCTCCGCTGCGCCAACGGAAACTGCCGGCGGGTCCAGCAGCGGGGCAACCGGCATGTCGGCGCCAACCTCCCGGAGCCGAAGTCCGACTGACCCCTGCTGCCCCTACAGGTTGCTGAAGTCCGGCCCCTTGGTGCGCGAGCGCTTGATCTCGTAGAACCCGGGGACGGAGGCGACCGCGACGGTCCCGTCCCACAGCCGTGCGGCCTCCTCGCCCTTGGGGGCGGGGGTGACGACCGGGCCGAAGAAGGCGATCTGCTCGCCGTCGGGGCCGGGGACGGCGATGACGGGGGTGCCGACGTCCTGGCCGACCTTGTCGATGCCCTCCTTGTGGGAGGCGCGCAGCTCGGCGTCGAACTCGAAGTCCTCCTGGTCGGCGTAGTCGATCAGGTCGGCGGGCAGGCCGACGTCCGCGAGCGCGCCGGCGATGGCCTCGACGGTGGGGCCCTCGCCGTTGTTGTGGATGCGGGTGCCGAGCGCGGTGTAGAAGGGGCCGAGGGCGTCCGCGCCGTGCTTCTGCCAGACGGCGGTGACCACCTTGATCGGCTTCCAGGCCTTGGTGGCGAGCAGCTCGCGGTACTCCTCGGGCAGCTCGTCCAGCTTGGGCTCGTTCAGGACCGCCAGGCTCATGATGTGCCAGCGGACCTCGATGTCGCGGACCTTCTCGACTTCGAGCACCCACCGGGAGGTCATCCAGGCCCAGGGGCACAGCGGGTCGAACCAGAAGTCCACGGGGGTCTTGGCGGTCTCAGACATGACGCTCCTCGGAATACGGCTGTTTCCCCACGGCAACACCGCTTCTCGCCACCTCATTCCCGGGTGCCCGCGGTCAGGGGCGCATGGCAGGATCGGCCCTGACCAGACTGCGATGTCCAACAGCGATGACCATCCGAGGGAGTGCCCCCGTGCCCGGTGAGAATCTGTCCCGCGACGAGGCCCGGGAGCGGGCCGCACTGCTGTCCGTCGACGGGTACGACGTGTCCCTCGACCTGCGCTCCGCGGTGGGCGACGAGGTCGGTGACGGGGACGGGCCGCGGACGTTCCGGTCCGTGACCACGATCCGGTTCCGCTGTGCCGAGCCGGGTGCGGCGAGTTTCGCGGACCTGATCGCGCCGGGTGTGACGGCCGTGTCGCTCAACGGCAGGGACCTCGATCCGGGCGAGGTCTTCGACGGTGTCCGGATCCAGCTGGAGGACCTGGCCGCGGAGAACGAGCTGATCGTCGACGCGCGGTGCGCGTACTCCCGTACCGGCGAGGGCATGCACCGCTTCGTCGACCCCGAGGACGGCGAGATCTACCTCTACACCCAGTACGAACCGGCCGACTCGCGCCGGGTCTTCGCCAACTTCGAGCAGCCGGACCTCAAGGCGCCGTTCCGCTTCGAGGTGCGGGCGCCCGAGGGCTGGACGGTGTGGAGCAACGGCGCCGGCGAACTGGCCGACGGCGTATGGAGGTTCGCCGAGACGAAGCCGATCTCGACGTACATCACGGCGTTCCTGGCGGGCCCGTACCACTACGTCACGGACTCCTACTCCCGTACCTTCGACGACGGTACGACGCTGGAGATCCCGCTCGGCGCGATGTGCCGCAAGGGTCTGGCGCCGTACTTCGACTCCGACGACGTGTTCCTGGTGACGAAGCAGGGGCTGGACTTCTTCCACGACCACTTCGACTACCCGTACCCGTTCGGGAAGTACGACCAGGCGTTCGTGCCCGAGTACAACCTCGGCGCGATGGAGAACCCGGGGCTCGTCACCTTCCGCGAGGAGTACATCTTTCGGGGGAAGGTGACGCAGGCGTCGTACGCGGGGCGGGCCAACACGATCCTGCACGAGATGGCGCACATGTGGTTCGGCGACCTGGTCACCATGGAGTGGTGGGACGACCTGTGGCTGAAGGAGTCCTTCGCGGACTTCATGGGGGTGTTCGCGAGCGTCGGCGCGACCCGCTTCACCGACGCGTGGATCAGTTTCGCCAACCGCCGCAAGGCGTGGGCGTATCGCGCGGACCAGCTCCCGTCCACGCACCCGATCACCGCCGACATCCGCGACCTCCAGGACGCGAAGCTCAACTTCGACGGGATCACGTACGCCAAGGGGGCTTCCGTACTGAAGCAGTTGGTGGCGTACGTCGGCCAGGAGGCGTTCCTGGAGGGCGCGCGCCGCTACTTCAAGCGGAACGCGTACGGCAACACGCGCCTCGGTGATCTGCTGTCGGTCCTGGAGGAGACGAGCGGCCGGGACATGGCGTCCTGGTCGCGGTCGTGGCTGCAGACTGCCGGGGTCAACTCCCTGACTCCGCAAGTGGTGTTGGACGTGGAGGGCGGGCGCGTCGCCGAGCTGACGGTGCTTCAGGAGGCGGCCGAGTCGCACCCCGAACTCCGCCCGCACCGGGTGGTGGTGGGCCTCTACCGGACGGAGAACGGGCGCCTCGTCCGGTACGAACGGGCCGAGGTGGACGTCGAGGGCGCGCGGACGGTCGTAGTGGAGCTGGCGGGTGCGGACGCGCCGGAGCTGGTGCTCGTCAACGACGAGGACCTGACGTATGCCAAGACCCGTTTCGACGCGGTGTCGTTGGCGACCCTGCGGGACCGGCTCGGGGCGCTGACCGACCCGATGGCGCGTGCGCTGTGCTGGTCGGCGCTGTGGAACATGACGCGGGACGCGCTGCTGCTCGCACCCGACTTCATCGACCTGGTGATGCAGTTCGGGCGCCGGGAGACCGACATCGGTGTGCTGCAGATGCTGCACGCGTGGGCGAACTCGGCACTCGTCACCTACTCGCCGCCGTGGTGGCGGGAGACCGGCGCGAAGCTGCTGGCGCACGTCGCGGAGCGGGATCTGCGGGACGCCGAGGCCGGCAGCGAGCAGCAGCTGGCCTGGGCGCGTTTCTACGCGTCGGTGGCGTCGGCGCCGGAGGAACTGGCGCTGCTGCGGGGCCTGTTGGACGGTACGGAGAAGATCGACGGGCTGGTGGTGGACCAGGAGCTGCGCTGGGCGTTCCTGGAGCCGCTGACCGCGCACGGGGTTGCCGACGAGTCCGTGGTGGCCGCCGAGCTGGCCCGGGACGACACCGCGTCCGGCAAGCGGCACCAGGTCCGCTGTCTCGCCGCCCGCCCCTCGGCGGCGGTCAAGGCGCAGGCGTGGGCGCAGGTCGTGGAGTCGGACGCGCTGTCCAATGCCTTCGTCGAGGCGACCATCGCGGGCTTCGCTCAGCCGTCGCAGCGGGAGCTGCTGGCGCCGTACACGGAGAAGTACTTCGCGGCGATCGAGCGGGTGTGGGAGGAGCGGTCGATCCAGATCGCGATGGATGTGGTGAAGGGTCTGTTCCCGGCGTTCCCGACCGCCGAGGACGGCCCGGCCACGCTGGCCGCGACGGACGCGTGGCTGACCTCCCACAAGGGTGCGGCCCCCGCCCTGCGCCGACTGGTGCTGGAGGCGCGGGACGATCTGGCGCGGGCGCTGCGGGCGCAGGAGGCGGACAACGGGGGCCGCGGCGCTCAGAACTGACAGGCCGACGGGCCGACGGGCTGATCGTTGGCCTGCGATTCGCCGCTCCGTGACCGTTACTGAATACAGGTAATCGCAGCCGTAACCCCTGGTCCACCCCATCCGGACCAGGGGTTTTCGGCGCCTACTCGGCATCCGAACGCCTGTCCTTTAGTACCGCATCGTCCGGATTTGTCGACGAGCGTGTAACAGCGGTTAGGGAGCGGATCCGGCGCGGGAAACCCCGTTGCATGAACCACAACACCCCCCTCTCCCCCCGCCCTCTCAGCCACCTCTCCGAGGTGCACCGCCGCGTTCTGACGACGGCTCAGCTCCGCGCCCACGGCATCCCGGCCGCCGAGGTGAACGAGCAGTGCCGTCCCGACGGCCCCTGGCAGCAGCTCCTCCCCGGCGTCGTCCTGCTGCACTCCGGTCCGCCCACCGGTGAGGAGCGGCTGCACGCGGTGCTGACGTACGCGGCACGGGAGCGGACGGCGGGTGTCCCGGTCCAGCCCGGCGCGGAGGAGCCGCACCGGCCGACGTACGGCGAGACGATGGTCACCGGTCTGGCCGCGCTGGCCCTGTACGGCTTCACCTCGGCCGGGCCGCTCGCCTCCCTCGACCACATCGACGTCCTGCTCCCCCGGATGCGCCGGCTGCGCTCCACGGGCTGCGCCCGCGTCCTCCGCACCCCGGCACTCCCGGCCGCGCGACAGGTGAAGGGCGTACCGGTCGCCCCGGTGCCGCGCGCGGTCGCGGACGCGGTGGCCGGACTGTCGGACGCGAACGCGGTCCGCCGGCTGCTCACCGAGGCGGTGCGCGGCGGCCACTGCGAACCGGCGGCGGTGGTACGGGAGTTGAACGACGCGAAGCTGCTGAGCCGCCCGCACGTGGTGGACGCGGTGGACTCGCTGCTGGCCGAGGGCCGCGCGATCGCCGAGGACCGCCTCTACCGGATGGTGAGCGAGTACGGCCTCCCCGACCCGGTCTGGAACGTGGACCTCCGCCTGCCCGGCGGCCCGCACCTGGGCGGCCTGGACGCGTACTGGCCCGAGCAGGCGGTCGCGGTCGAGCTGGACACCCGCGCCCCGCGCCAGGACGAGGACGCGCTGTGGTCGGAGTACGCCCGCAAGCGCGAGCACCTGGAACGGCTCGGCATCACCGTCGTCCACATCACCCCCAGGAAGCTCCGCGAGGGTCTTGAGCAGCAGGCGGCGGTGGTCCGTACGGCGCTGATGGCGGCGGCGGACCGCGATCCCGCCGCGTATGTCGTGGTGCTGCCCCGGTAGTGACGGACCGGGACGGCATCAGGAGGGGAGAGGAGGGGCCACCGGGGGTCGGTGGTCCCTCCTCATTTGTGGCTGCTTTTTTTGGTTACAGGGGTTCGGGGAGAGGGGGCGGGGTCGCGCTGGTAGTGGTGTGGCTGGTGTGGAGGCCGTCCAGGAGGGCGGCGTAGGAGGCGATCATGCGCGTACGGCTGAAGCGTTCGCGGCTGCGGGCGTGGGCCTTGGCGAACTCCGGGCGGCCGATGACCGCCTCGGTCCAGGCCGACGCGACGGCCTCCGGGTCGGGGGGCGTGATGATGCCGTGCCCGGCGACGATGGAGGCGCTGTCGCCGATGTCGGTGGCGACGGGTACGGCCCCGCACATCATGCCCTCGATGAGGCACAGCGGCGCGGCCTCGCCGAAGGACGACGTGAGCGCGACGACGTCCGACCCGGCGTAGACGGTCTCCATGTCCCGCCGCACGCCGAGCAGATGAAGCCGAGAGGCGAGTTGCTCCCGCTCCTGCCCGAAGGCGGCGTCGATGTCGGCGGCGAGGGCGGGCTGGTTCTCGGCGGTCATGCCCGTGCCGCACATGACCACGTGGCCGGCGGGTTCGCGCCGTAGCCACTCGTGGGCGGCGCCGAGGAAGAGCGGGATGTTCTTCATGGTGGCGTAGCGGGCGGCGAACACCACGACGGGAGCGGTGTCCGGAATCCCCAGGGAGGCGCGGAAGGCGAGCCGCCGGGCCGGGTCGGGCCGGAAGCGCAGCAGATCGACCCCGTTGGGGATGACGTGGAGGACCTCGGGCGGGATGCCGGCGGCCTGGTAGGCGTCGCGGGTGGACTCCGCGCAGCAGACACAGGCGACGACCTTGCCGTCGGCGATGGCGGCCTTCAGTTCGTCGAGGGCGGCGCCCTGGTGTTCGGGGTCCGAACGATGCAGGCACACGACGACCGGGCGGCGCGGCAGGCCTCCCTGGTTCAGCAGGGAGAGCGGCTGCTCCTTGAGCGACAGGACGACGTCGGCATCCGCCAGGGCGCGGGCCGCGTCGGCGAGCTCGGGCCCGGTGAAGCCGGTACTGACCTGGCCCTCACCGCCGCCGAGGCTACGGCCGAGGGTGGAGACCCCGACCCCGGCCGCGGTCAGCTGTTGATAGCAGGCGTCGTTCTCCATGGCCTGTCGGGTCGCTTCCCGATGGACCTCGCCGTGGATGCTCAGCACCGAATGATGCTGACCGCCCTCCACCAGTCCCAGAACGACGTCGCTGTGGACGATCCGGGCTCCTCCGGAGAAGAAGCCCTCGTAGACCGACAGCACGTGCAGTTCGTGTCTAGCGCGCACACGACCACCCGCCTTGCGTATGAATCGAGCCATCCCCGTGAACAGCGGGTTAGCCGTTATGAGGCGGCACGGACATTTCGCATGAATGAACTGGGCGTCTCGTATCCGAGTCCGGTTGGTTATCCCGGGGTCAATTGGTGGCGAGGCGGGCGCGGACGGTCCTGCCGATGTCGCCCCGCAGAAATCACAGGAAACTCCAGCACCGGGTCCGACACGTCGATCGTCGGCGCGGAGTTCTGTTCTTCGTCTACGGCGCCCCGAAGCCAGACCTCGTGACCGGGTCGGCGTCCGTGCCGTACCGCGGCGGCGTCATCGATGTCACCGGACCAGTTCGGGCCGACAGCGAACTGCATCGAAGCCGCCCGCCTCGGCCAGGGAACCAACTCCGCAAAAGCGTGACACTTCGACGCCAACCGTCACACTTCTACGACCCCCCTCCCCCTCCCCGGCCGGTTTGCGGACCCGGAGGTTGACGGTGGTGTGGCCCCGCGCGCCGAGGCCGAGGAGGAAGACATCGCCCAGCGTCCACGCGGAGGAGATCGGTGCGAGGTTCGCCGTACCGTCCGCGTTCTCCGTGGACAGGACCACGACGGGTGCGCCGAAGTACAGGATGCTGGGCGTGAGGACGCGGTGCGTGCCCTCGTCTGCCAGGGGGTCTGGGGAGTCATGGGCTCCATCGTGCGGGCCGGACCGTTCGACGCCGGCCGAACCATCGGACCGCGGGCGAGCCGGCCCGGTACGCCGGTGTCGCCCGCTCGACGGCCACCGAGCACCTGAACCTGCTCGTCGCCGCCGGCGTGCTCGCCGAGGAGCGTCAGGGCAGGCACCGGGTACCTGCGGCCGGCCGGCACCGGCATCGCCGAGCCGATCGAGGCGCCGGCCTCGCACACCCCGCCCCCGGCCGAGCGCCGGCACACACTGCGCGCCGCGACGACACAGGCGGCCCTGGCCCGCGCCAGGACCTGCTACGACCACGTCGCCGGAGCGTTGGGCGTCGCGATCACCGACGCAACGACCAGCAGGGCCATGCTCGTCCGGCACGACGGCTGGGCGCCCACCTCCACCGGTCTGGCCTGGTTGCGGGAGGTGGGCGTGGCCACCGGGGCACTGCGCCGGACCCGCCGCCCGGCGGTGCGCGGCTGCCTGGACTGGACCGAGCGCCGTCCGCACCTGGCCGGGGCCGCCGGGGCGGCTGTCCGCGGCCGGTTCTTCGACACCGGACGGATCGAACGGATCGGCTCCCACCGCGCGATCCGACTCGGCGCGACGGGCGGAACCGTACTGCGAGACCAACTCGGCCTGGACTGGAGCACGTTCGGCGGTCGGCACGACTCACGCGACTGACAGCAGGTCAGGCCGCCGCGCGTTCCCCGTGTGCCCGCCTGCGCAGTGCCGTTCGCTGGATCGCCGGCGGCGCGTACGCCATGTCGAGGGTGCCGACGTCCGTGCCGGGCGGGACCAACTCGTCGATCTCGTCGAGGAGTTCGTCGGACAGGACGGTCTCCGCGCCGGCCAGGAGGTCGTCCAGGTGGGCCATCGTGCGGGGGCCGATGATCGCCGAGGTGACACCGGGGTGGGCGATCGTGAAGGCCATGGACAGGTGGGTCGGGGACAGCTCCGCTTTCTCGGCGAGGGCGACCAGTCGCTCCACCGTGTCGAGCCGGCGCTCGTCGGCCAGGTACTTGAAGCCGTAGGCGGCCCGGCGGCTGTCGACGGTCCGGCCCTTGCGGTAACGGCCGGTGAGCTGGCCTCCCGCGAGCGGGCTGTAGACCAGGACGCCCATGCCGTAGCGCTCGCAGACCGGCAGCACCTCCCGTTCGACGCCCCGGTTGAGGATGGAGTACGTCGGCTGTTCCGTGCGGAAGCGGACCAGGCCGCGCCGCTCCGCCACCCACTGCGCCTCGACGATGTCCGAGGCGGGGAAGGAGGACGTGCCGACCGCCCGCACCTTGCCCGCGCGCACCAGGTCCGTGAGGGCCGCGAGGGTTTCCTCCACGTCCGTGTCGGGGTCGGGGCGGTGGATCTGGAACAGGTCGACGTGGTCGGTGCCCAGGCGGCGCAGGGAGTTCTCCAGCGCGCGGACCAGCCAACGCCGGGAGTTTCCGCGCTCGTTGGGGTCGTCGCCCATCGGGAGGTGTGCCTTCGTGGCCAGTACGACGTTGTCGCGGCGGCCCTTCAGCGCCTTGCCGACGATCTCCTCGGACTCGCCGCGCCCGTAGAAGTCGGCGGTGTCGACGAAGTTGACGCCCGCGTCCAGCGCCTTGTGGATCATCCGGACGGAGTCGTCGTGGTCGGGATTGCCGTCGGCCCCGAACATCATCGCGCCCAGGCAGTAGGGGCTGACCTTGATACCGGTGCGGCCCAGCGTGCGGTAGTGCATGGCTCTCCTCGGACGACAGATAAGCGGAACGGCGTTCCGGAACACCATACGGAACACCGTTCCGCTTACGCAAGCCCAGCCCGCCCTACGGCTCAGCCCTTCAGACCCGCCCTACAGCCCGGCCCTACTGACCGCAGAACTCCCCCACCACCACCGCCCCCGCATCCCCCGACCAGTCCCCGTTGAAGTTGAACGCCAGCGAATGGCGGCCGTCCGGCGTCGCCACCACCACCGACGACGAGCCGTGGATACCGCCGTCGTGGCCCCAGAGATGGACACCGCAGGGCAGCTTGATGTCGGAGATGCCGAGGCCGTAGCGCGTGGTCGGGCTGTCGCCCGCCGGCACCGTCGTCTGCATCTCCTTCAGCTGCTTCACCGGAAGGAGCTTTCCGCCCAGCAGCGCGCCGTAGAAGCGGTCCAGGTCGGCGGAGTCGGAGATCATCTCGCCCGCGGAGGAGGCGATGGACGGGTTCAGCTTCGTGACGTCGTACGTCGGGCCCGTCGTCTCCTCCGCCAGCTTGCTGTAGGCGCGGCTGCTCGGGTTCGGCACCGTCACCTTCGTGCCGGGGAGTGAAGTCGCCCTCAGGTGCAGAGGGTTGATGATGCGGTCGCGGATCTCCGTCGCGTACGAGTGGCCGGTGACCTTCTGGATGACCATCCCGGCGAGCACGTAGTTCGTGTTGGAGTAGTGCCACGACGTGCCCGGCGCGAAGTCCGGCTTGTGGGACATCGCGATCGCCACCAGGCCGGCCGGGGTCTTCGTGTCGTAACGGTGCTGGAAGAAGCCGTCCTTGGTGAAGTACGCGCGGCCGAAGCCTTCGTCCTCCGTGTAGTTGTAGATGCCGCTGGTGTGGTTGAGGAGTTGGCGGACGGTTATCCTGCCGCCGTCGTTGCCGTTGCCCCGGACCACGCCCGGCAGCCACTTCTCCACCGTGTCGTCGAGCGACAGGCGGCCCTCCGCCTCCAGTTGGAGCAGCACCGTCGACACGAAGGCCTTGGTGATGCTGCCGACCCGGTACCGGTCGTCGGCCGAACGCGGCTTGCCGGTGCGGAGGTTGCCCACACCGGCGGTCGCCGACCAGGTGGTGCCGCCGTCCTTCACCGTCGCCGTGACGCCGGGTACGCCGTCCCGCACGGCAGCCTTGATCGCCTGCCGGGTCGCCGCGTGGTCCCCTCCGGCGGGTGTCGCCATCGCGGGACCCGCCACTGCCACCGACAGCGCCACCGCCGTCGCACCCATCACTACCGCACGAACTGCCATGTCTTCCCCCTTCGTTGAGCCCAGTCGAAGGCTCGGTCGGGGGAAGGGACACAGCCACGCGATACGAAGGTTGCTCCGGTGTACGCCAGTTGAGCGTGTTTCAGCCGTTCTGAAGGCTCAGCCCTTCTTGAGGATCAGCCCTTCTTGAGGATCAGCTCGGTGTTGCGGTCCTTCGCGTCGCCGCCCAGGACCGTGCTGGAGCCCGGCGCGTTGTAGGAGAGTTCGCGGTAGAGGGCCGCGAGGCCGGTCTGGGTGAGGTCGGAGAAGTCGGTGCGGTGCGGGGCCGCGGACTCGATGAGCGTGGTGAAGAGGGAGAGCGTGCCGTCCTTGTTGTCCACCAGCTCGATGACCCGGGCGAGTTGGGGATAGTCGACGTGCGAGGCGGTGGAGATCTCCCAGAAGCTGCGGCCGTCGGGCGCCGAGTGCGGGGTGATGACGTTGCGGTGGATGTGGCCGTTGACCCAGGCCAGCACGTTCGGGTGGCTGCCGAGGAGGGAGACGACCGCCGAGCCCTCGTAGCGGCGCTCGGTGGGGTGCGCCGGGTCGGGGCGGGTGTTGTCCATGGTCTTGCTGGTGTGGTGGCTGAAGATCACCGCGTAGGAGTCCTTGTTGTCGCGCAGTGTCTTGTCGAGCCACCTCAACTGCGTTGCCCCGATGGACCCTTCGTAGTGGCCACCCGCGTCCGTGGTGTCGAGGCTGATGCCGATCACGTCGTCGGCGATGCGGAACGCGTAGTACTGCGTGCCCGCGTCGACGTTCGCGGAGGAGTAGCCGTGGCCGACCGGGCCGAGGCCCTGGTAGGCCGGGTCGAGGTGGGCCTTGAGGTACTCGGCGGAGGTGTAGGGGGCGCGCTTCTCGTCCGGGGTGATCGAGCGCGCGGAGCGGGCGTGGGCCTTGAGGAAGTCGCGGTAGCCGGTGCCCTTGGGGTCCTTGGCGTCCCGGATGGAGTTCTGGAGCTTCTTCGCCTCGGCCGCGGTCGCTGTCATCAACTTCTTGCCGCCGATGGCGAGTTCGGTGAGGTACGGGTCCGCGTGGGAGCCGAAGCAGCCGAGCGGGAGCGCGTCGTGGTTGCCGACCGTCGAGTACCAGGGCAGGTTGAGGCCGGGGCTGCGGACCTCGCGGATCGCGGCGGCCAGGAAGCCCCCCAGGTGCGGGAAGCCGAGCTGCTTGTCGCCGTCGCGCAGCGTGGAGTCGGGCTGCCAGTACAGCTTGAGGCCGCTGTTCTGGACGCCCTCGTAGTGGCGCGGGTCACCGGTGTTGGGGGTGAACCGGCCGCCGCTCATGATCTTCATGAACCATTCCAGCTCGGACTTGGCGTTGTTGTCCGTGTTGTCGCCGGTGGTCATCACGAAGTGCAGCGGGGAGCCGGTCACCGGGGCGCCGCGCAGCGCGTTGACCCGCTCGACCAGCGAGATCCCGCCCTGCACGGTGAGCGCCTCGTGCGGGCGCCAGGCGTGCTTGTCGGTCGAGCGCAGGTACTCCAGGCGCAGCGGGTGCTGGCTGTCCATCAGGTGCAGGTCGGTGAACTGCACGAACGACGCGAGTGCCGTACGGCGGCCCGCGCGCCCGGACTTGGCGGCGGCGAGGTCGGCGCGCACGACGCGCTTCCAGCCGGCGCCGTCGCCGAGGCGGCGGTAGCCGGAGTGGGTGCGCGGGGCGGCGACCGTGGCGAGGGTGGTGCCCTTGGTGTACGGGGCCAGGGGTGCGGCCGGTGCCACGCGGGAGTGCGCCACGGGCGCCTCGGCTGCGGCATTGGAGGCGTCGGTGGCGTCGGTCGTGGCGGCCTGGCTGTCGGTGGGCCGCAGGGCGTAGCCCACGCCCGCGGAGACGGACACGGCCGCGGTGGCGGCGAGGACGGTACGGCGGTTGACCCCCAGCGCGGAGCTGGCGACAGAGCGTGTGCGCGACATGGCGCGATCTCCCCGAGTACGAACTGCGTCGGCAGTGGTCGCGGGTGTTCGCGTCGACCGGTTTTCGATCGCGGTCGCGAACTGCCCGCTCGTACTGGATGCTTGGCATCGGGGATGACCTGCGCGTAAACGAGACGGCAACGCGTAGCGCCGATCACCGTACGTGGATCTTGGCGCCCCCTGTGCGTTCGTGAACGCTCGTCGAGTCGCCGGGAGGCGGCTACTCAGCGTTCATCTGCCGGGGTACTGAAGCTATTCCGGGACGCGTTCGACCCGTCCTACGGCCGGCCGCTCGCGCCACAGCCGCAGCGCGACGTCGATCAGCCCGACCCGGCGCAGGCTCGACACGTCGTCCAGCGGATGCCAGGCCGCCATGTCGGTGGAGCCGCCGATCTCGTGGCGGAGCTCGCCGCCGACGATCCGGGCCTCGTACACGAGCCGCAGGCCGTGCTGGTCCACCTTGCGTCGGTAGCTCCACGGAATGACGTGGTGGATCGAGTCCATGCCGAGGAAACCGGTGACCTCGATGTGGTAGCCGGTCTCCTCCTCCAGCTCGCGTACGACCGTGTCGTTGGGGTGCTCGCCGTGGTCCATGCCACCGCCGGGGAGGACCCACTCGTGGCCTCCGCCCTCGGCGGGGGAACGGGCGAGCAGGAGTTGGCCGTCACGGACGCAGACGGCGTAGGCGGCGACCCTCAGCTTTTTGCGCATCTGGAGACGTTAGGTGGTCTGTGGGAAGGGTCGCAATGTGAATTCGTTCGGCTTGCGCGCCGTTGGGGCTGGTCGCGCCCACGCGGCGGAGCCGCACATCGATACGGCCCCGCGCCCCTGACGGGGCGCCTCAGCGCGCCGGGGTTGGATTGGCAGGCGAGTATTCGGGAGGCGACCAGCGCAGCGGGATCGCTGCGGCGCTCTCGATGACCTCTTCGAGGGTGAAACGCACCCTGCGCTCCCCGTCCTCCCCGAACTCCGTCCTTGCCTCGCCGGTGAGTTGGAGGGTCGTGCCCGTCGTCCAGTCGAGGAAGAGGAGGCCCGCGCGCGGGTCGGTGTGGAGGTTGCCCAGGCTCAGGAACATGGCGTTGCCCGGGTAGTCCTGCCAGGTCAGCTCGCGGGGCGAAACGGCTTGTACGAAGCCGGAGTTGCCGCCCCGGTGGCTGGCGTCGGCGCCGTGCTGGTGGACGGTGGCGAGGAAGAAGGTGTCGGCCGCCGCGATGAACTCGGCCTGGGCGGTGGTGAGTTCGCCGCCGTGCCGGGCGGGCGCCGGCACGCGGTCCGCGACCGTCTCGTACGACTCTCTGCGCTGGATGTACTTGGGGCAGTTGGAGAACACCCGCTCCGCCTCGATCGCGAACCCCCGCCCGGTGGACCGGAGTCGGCCGTCGACTCGCATACGGCGGCGGGTGCGGGGGTCGAGGGCGATCGTGCCGACCGGCAGGTCCCGTGCGTCGGTGAGGGCCGGAGTCAGGGGGTCAGCCGGGCGGGTGCCGCCGGTGACCGAGATCTGGTGGGGGCCCGTCGCCCGTACGAAACCGGGTGGGCCGGTGAGCGGGGACGCCCAGACCCGGCCCGTCGCCGGGTCGGCGGCGCCCACGACGAGGAGTGGCTGGAGTTCGAGGAAAGCGGCGGCCACGGGTTTGATGCCCCGGCCGATGATCTGGCCGACGTGGTCGGCGATGTCACGCACTCCCGCCCGGTCCTGCACGGCACGGGATCCCGCGTGATAGGTCTGCATGGCGGCCATGGCTAGAAGAAGCCGCAGGTCGGGGCTTCGGCGTGCGGGGCCGTGGCGTGCTCGGCGCCGGTCGGCACGGAGATCTCCAGGCGGGTGCCGTCCGGGTCGTGGAAGAAGATGCCGCCGGAGGCCGCGCCCTCGCGATGGGCGACCACGCCTTCGTACGCGAAGTCGGCGCCGTAGGCCTTGAGTGCCTCCTCGTAGTGCTCGACCCGCTCGATCGAGTCGGCCGCGAAGGCGAGGTGGTGGAGGCCGGCGCGGTCGGCGCCGTACGGGCCCTGCGCCTGCTGCCAGAGGGTGAGGACGGGGTGGTCGCCGCCGTCGCCCAGGAACGCGTACCGGCGGTCGTCGTCCTCCTTGCCCTCGGCGAGGACCGCGAAGCCGAGGACGTCCCGGTAGAAGGCGAGCGAGCGGTCGAGGTCGGTGACGTTCAGGCCGACGTGGCCGGTGTGCAGGGTCATGAGAAGCCCTCCTCAGATCTAACCGTTGTCAATGACGTTAGCGGTTAGAATCGAGAGGGTCAACCGGTCACGTAGTCTTGACCGGTTAGATCAGAAGGGAGCATCTCCGTGGCCACGACCTCCGACCCCCGCCCGCTCGTCGGCGAACCGCTCGCGCTCGACCTGCTCAACACACGGTGGATGAAGGAGGGATCCGTCCAGGACCTGCTCACCGACGTCGACGGGCTCGGCGTGTGGCTGGCCGCGAACGGGCTGGACGGCGGGTACTTCCCCGACACCAGGATGCTGAGCCACACCCTCCAGGCCCGCGAGGCGCTGAGGACAGCCGTCGACGGGTCACTGCGCGAGGGGGCCCCGCTCGTCGACGCCGTACTCCGCAACGGGCGCGTCCGGGCCACGCTCACCGCCGAAGGTCCCGGCGAGATCCCCGAGTTCGACGACCCCCGGTGGGGTCCCGGCTGGCTCGCCGCCCGCAACTACCTGGAGTTGCTCGCCGCCGCCCCCGACCGCATCCGCCACTGCGCCCACGAGGCGTGCGTCCTGCACTTCTACGACACGTCGCGGAACGGCACCCGCCGCTGGTGCTCGATGGCGGCCTGCGGCAACCGCGCGAAGGCGTCCCGCCACTACACACGCGTCAAGGAGTCCTGAACCCCCATCCGGATATGGGGTTTTCCCCATACATCCATATCGATTCGGTCAACACTTCCCAAACAACTGTCCCTTGGGTAAAGCTGTGCGCTCGTCCGGCACTGGATTCTTCACCTACAAGGGATGCCGATGACCCTCACCCCCAAGAGACGCGTGGCTCGAATATCCGTGGCCGCCGGTCTCGTCGCCGCGCTGTCCGCGGCCGGGCCGATACCCATGGCCTTCTCCGCAGATGCCCCTTCCAGCACGGCGCCCACGGACGGGACCGTCAAGTCCGCCGCCGCCAAGCTCGGTTCGGACGACGCCGATCTGCTCGCCACGGCCAAGGCCGACGGCGACAAGAACGTCACGATGATGATCGCGACCGCTCCGGGCCAGACCGAGCAGGTCGCCGACCAGCTGGACGCCGTCAAGGGCGGCTCGGTGGGCCGTACTTACGACAAGCTCGGCTACGTCCGCGCCACCGTCCCGACGGGCAGGGCCGACGCGGCCATCGCGGCCGCCGCGAAGCTGTCCTCCGTGCACGCGATCGACCTGCGCCAGGAGATCGCGCTCGACGACCCGACCCCCAGCGCGGACACCGCGAAGGGCGCCGCCAGGGCGACGAAGACAGTCACCTACTCGGGGCCGAGCAAGAGCACCCCCGCCAAGAACCCGTACAACCCGTCCTTCGAGACGGGCGCCGTCGACTTCGTGAAGAAGAACCCGAAGGCGGACGGCCGCGGCATCACCATCGGCATCCTCGACTCCGGCGTCGACCTCGGCCACCCCGCGCTGCAGAAGACCACCACCGGCGAGCGCAAGATCGTGGACTGGGTCACCTCGACCGACCCGGTCAACGACGGCGACGGCACCTGGCGGCGGATGACCACGGCGGTCGCCGGCCCGTCCTTCTCCATCACCACGGCCAGCCAGGGCACCGAGGCCTTCAAGGCCCCCGCGGGCGACTACAAATTCAACTACATGTACGAGTCCGCCACCGCGGGCGGTGACGAAAAGGGCGACTTGAACCGGGACGGTGACACCACCGACGCCTGGGGCGTGCTCTACGACCCGGCCGCCGGCACCGTCCGCGTGGACCTGAACGACAACCTCGACTTCACCGACGACACCCCGATGAAGCCGTACAAGGACGGCTACCAGATCGGCTACTTCGGGACGGACAACCCTGCGACCGACGTCGTCGAGCGCGTCCCGTTCGTCGTCGAGATCCGCAAGGACGTCGTCTACAACGCCTCCGGCGCGAAGGCGGACTACGTCAACATCGGCGTCATCGAGTCCGAGCACGGCACCCACGTCGCCGGTATCACCGCGGCCAACGGCCTGTTCGGCGGCAGGATGAACGGCGCGGCCCCGGGCGCGAAGATCGTCTCCTCGCGCGCCTGCACCTGGACCGGCGGCTGCACCAACGTGGCGCTCACCGAGGGCATGATCGACCTCGTCGCCAACCGCGGTGTCGACATCGTCAACATGTCGATCGGCGGCCTGCCCGCGCTGAACGACGGCAACAACGCGCGCGCCGAGCTGTACACGCGGCTCATCGACACCTACGGCGTGCAGCTCGTGATCTCGGCCGGCAACTCCGGTCCGGGCGCCAACACGATCGGCGACCCCGGCCTGGCCGACAAGGTGATCTCGGTCGGCGCGGCCATCTCCAAGGAGACCTGGGCCTCCAACTACGGCTCGCAGGTGGAGCGGAAGTACCAGCTGCTGCCGTTCTCCTCGCGCGGCCCGCGTGAGGACGGCGGCTTCACACCGACGCTCGTCGCGCCCGGTGCCTCGATCAACTCCACCCAGACCTGGCTGCCGGGCTCCCCGGTCGCCGAGGCGGGCTACACCCTGCCGGCCGGCTACTCGATGCTCCAGGGCACCTCGATGGCCTCCCCGCAGGCCGCGGGCGCCTCGGCGCTGCTGCTGAGCGCCGCCAAGCAGAAGCACATCGCCCTCACCCCGGCGACGCTGCGCACCGCGCTGACCTCAACGGCCCATCACATCAAGGGTGTTCAGGCCTACGAGGAGGGCGCGGGCCTCATCGACATCGGGGACGCGTGGCAGTCCATCAGGGACGGCGCCACCGCCCACGACTACACCGTCAAGGCCCCCGTCGACACCGCGATCGACTACGCGCTGAAGACCCCGGGCTTCGGCACGGGACTGTACGACCGCGAGGGCGGCCTCAAGGCCGGCGCGAAGAAGACGTACGACGTCGTCATCACGCGAACCACCGGTGCGGACAAGGCCGTTCGGCACGAGCTGAGCATCGCGAACAACGCCGGCGGCACCTTCCGGATCGTCGGTTCGGACGAGGTCAAGCTGCCGCTGAACCAGCCGGTGACCGTCAAGGTGCAGGCGGCGCCGAAGAGTTCGGGCATCAAGAGCGCGATCCTTGAGGTCGACGACCCGAAGACCGAGGGCGTCGACAAGCAGATCCTGACGACGGTCGTGGTCTCCACTCCCGTCAACTACACCTACTCCAAGTCGAGTTCGGTGCAGCGCAACAGCACGCAGTCGTACTTCCTGACCGTTCCCGAGGGCGCCAAGGCCTTCGAGGTCGCCATCAGCGGGCTGAAGGACAAGAGCCAGACGCGGTTCATCTCCATCCACCCGTACGGCGTTCCGGTCGAGGACACCGGCACCCCGTACTGCTACAACAACTACCTCGACGGCAACGGCTGCAAGCCCGACGTGCGCTCGTACGCCGACCCGCAGGCCGGTGTCTGGGAGATCGAGGTCGAGTCGCGCCGTACCTCGCCGCTGCTCGACAACCCGTACAAGCTGGACGCCACCGTCCTCGGCGCGGCCTTCGACCCGGAGACCGTGACCGTGCCCGAGGCCAAGGTCGGCGTCCCGGCCACCGCCTCGTGGAAGGTGACCAACAGGTACGCGGCGCTGGACGGCACGCTGAAGGGCGGCCCGCTCGGTTCCTCGCTGACCGCGCGGCCCACCATCACCGAGGGCGTCACCCAGACCACCACGGTCGACGTGCCCGCCGGCGCCACCTCCCTGGACGTGTCCATCGGCAACGTCTCGGACACGGCGGCGGACCTGGACCTGACGGTGAAGAACGCCGCCGGTACGGTCGTCGGCCAGTCCGCCGACGGCGACTCGGAGGAGGCGGTCTCGGTCGCCAACCCGGCCGCCGGGACCTACACGATCGAGGTCGCGGGCTACTCGGTGCCGTCCGGCTCGACCGCCTACGACTACCTGGACGTGTTCTACTCGGCCGCGCTCGGCACGGTCACCGTCGACGACTCGACGCCGGTCAAGCTCGCGACGGGCGCCTCGGCGACCGTCTCCGGCAGCGTCACCGCCCTCGCGGCGGCTCCGGCGGGCCGTGAGTTCTTCGGCCGGGTCCAGCTGGTCAACGCCCACGGCACGGTCGCGGGCCTGGGCAGCGTGAAGATCGAGAAGGTCACGCCGTAGCAGTCGGTACGGCGATGAGGGGGCGGGCGTCCGTGCGGGCGCCCGCCCTTCTCGCTGTCAGCCGGTCGGGCAGGCGGCCGTGCCCGCGCCGGCTCCGGTGAGTGCCTCGACGATCGCGGCCCGGTCCGCGGCGACGGCGTCGTCGCCCACGGTCCACAGGTTCGCCGTGTCCGAGCCCTTCGGGACACCGACCAGCACATGCTGCCCCTGACGCGGCGCCGGACTCGTCCCGGCGGCCAGCACGACCGTGACGTGGGCCGGGCCGTGCGCGGGCCGGTAGGAGCGGGTGACGGCGAGCGTGATCCGCTTGCGGGGGTCCGAGCCCGGCCGCACCTCGGTCACGGTCCCCTCGACGAGCAGGCGGGAGCAGGCCACGTACAAGGCGGGGTCGGACAGCGGACTCGGGGCCGTGGAGCCCCCGCCGGAGCCGCCCGCCACCTTGGACCCGGAGTCCGCGCTGCTGCTCGACGCGGAGTTCGCGCCCCCGTTGTGCGCGACCAGCCAGGCGAGCCCGGTGATCATCCCCGCCACCACCGCCATCGCGAGCGTGCCGTAGGCGAGGGCACGCAGGGCCGGATGCCGCCGCCGGGCGGGACGCGGTGTGCGCACGGGCGCGGGTTCCGGTCGCGGCGGCGGTGCGGCCAGCGCCTCTGCGATGATCCCCAACTGCTCCCGCAACAGCGCCACATCGACCGTGGCGGCCCGGTGCTCGGCCAGGTAGGCGGCGTCCGCGCGGGCCGCCTCCGGCACCGGCTCGCCCGTGATCGCGGCCATCAGCGCGTCCACGCCGTCGTACTCCTCGTTCTGCGTGGCCACGTCACACCACCTCGTCCTCGTGCAGGCGGTCGCGCAGCGCGCGGACCGCCGTGTGCAGCCTGCTCTTGACCGTGCCCTCCGGGATGCCCAGCTCGTGCGCTATGGAACGCACCGGCAGATCGGCGAAGAAGCGGAGGACGAGGACCTGGCGCTGCTGGTCGGGCAGCTCGTCCAGGCCCTGGGCCACCGCGAGGGACAGGACGCTCGTGTCCTCGCCGGAGGGGTGCGCGAGCTGGCGCAGGGAGGCCAGCCGCTCCCCCACCCGCTCCTGGCGGCGTCTGGCCCGATGCCAGTCCATGGCGAAGTTCGAGGCGACGACCGCGGCCCACGCCGAGACGTCGCGCGGTGCCTCGTCGCCCTTCGCCGCCCGCTCCAGCAACCGCAGCCGTACCTGCTGGACCCCGTCCGGCAGATCCGCCTGCGGCACCCCGCCGAGCGCGAGCACCGCCCGCACCCGCCGCTCCTGGGCCGCGTCCAGTGGATCATCACCCTCCCGGACCCGACGGGCCATTCTGCGCAGCACAAGCCACCCCCTTCCCGCGTTTCCTCTACGACGCCGCAGCGCACGGAAACGTTCGGAGACGTAGGTCACACTGCCAGGGGCCGTGTCCCACTCCTCGGGCATGCGGGGCAAAGAATTGGACAGGTGGGCCCGGGGCGGCCGCATGATGGAAACGCCGCAGATGTACAGGAACAGGTGAAGGAGTCGCTGTGAGGGTCGGAATCGTCGGAGCCACCGGTCAGGTCGGCACGGTCATGCGCAGGATCCTCGTCGAGCGGAACTTCCCGACGACCGAGCTGCGTCTGTTCGCCTCGGCCCGTTCGGCGGGGACGGTCCTCGACGGTGTGACGGTGGAGGACGCGGCCACCGCCGACTACTCCGGGCTGGACATCGTGCTGTTCTCGGCGGGCGGCGCGACCTCGAAGGCGCTGGCCGAGAAGGTCGCCTCGCAGGGCGCCGTCGTCATCGACAACTCCTCGGCCTGGCGCAAGGACCCCGCCGTACCGCTCGTGGTCTCCGAGGTGAACCCGCACGCGATCGTCGACCGCCCCAAGGGCATCATCGCCAACCCGAACTGCACCACCATGGCCGCGATGCCGGTCCTGAAGCCGCTGCACGCGGAGGCGGGACTTGAGGCGCTGGTCGTCGCCACGTACCAGGCGGTGTCCGGTTCCGGTGTGGCCGGTGTGGCCGAGCTGCACGGCCAGGCGCTGAAGGTCGTCGCCGACGCGGACAAGCTCACGCACGACGGCTCGGCGGTCGACTTCCCCGAGCCCCAGGTCTACAAGCGGCCCATCGCCTTCAACGTGCTGCCGCTCGCGGGCTCGATCGTCGACGACGGCCTGAACGAGACCGACGAGGAGCAGAAGCTCCGCAACGAGTCCCGCAAGATCCTGGAGATCCCGGAGCTCAAGGTCTCCGGCACCTGCGTCCGGGTCCCGGTCTTCTCCGGCCACTCCCTCCAGGTCAACGCCCGTTTCGCCCGCCCCATCTCCGTGGAGCGCGCGACGGAGATCCTCGGCGGCGCCCCGGGCGTGGCCCTGTCCGAGATCCCCACCCCCCTCCAGGCCGCCGGCCAGGACCCCTCCTACGTCGGCCGCATCCGCGCCGACGAGACGGTCGACCACGGGCTCGCCCTCTTCATCTCCAACGACAACCTCCGCAAGGGCGCCGCGCTGAACGCGGTGCAGATCGCGGAGTTGGTGGCGGCGGAACTCCAGGGCTGACACCGGCCGGGTTTTCCTCGCCCCCCGCCGCCCCTACCCGCCCCATCCTCCTGGGGCTCCGCCCCAGACCCCGCTCCTCAGACGCCGGAGGGGCTGGTTCTTCAGCCCGTCCGGCGTCCGAGGACGAGGCCCCTTCAGGGCCGATAGGGGTCTGGGGGCGCAGCCCCAGGACGCTACGCCCTGCGCACCTCGAAGAAGAAACAGCCGTACTCCACCGCCCGGACGTGGACGAGAACCACGGCCGGGTCGGTGAAGGCCCTGCGGAAGGCCTCGTCGTCCAGGGTGTCGACCAGTTCGCCGCCGAGGATGCGGCCCTCGGCGGAGTAGCGGCGGATCACCCGGTGGGCGTCCGCGAAGGGGTACCCCGAGTCGGCCGCGGGCCCCCCGCACTCCTCCGCGTGGACGAACACCGGCCCCACCTCGTCGTACGCCCCCGGATCCACCCCCGTCTCCGCCGCCCGGCGCCGCAGCGGGGCGTACGAGACAAGGGCGATCCGCTCACCGCGCTCGCTGCGGCGCAGGCAGCAGCGGAGCGGAGCGCCGCCTTCCTCATCCGTCGCGGGAACCATTCCGCGCCCCGCATCGTCAGCAGAGCGCAGCTCCTTCAGAACCGTGGGGTCGATGGGTCGTGCCGTGTACGTCGTCATGACTCCAGGCTCGCGCTCGTCCACCCCGCTGACCGGCGGGATACGGACATCGCGTTCCGGTCAGGTCCCGTGGAAGGATGGCGCAACCCACACATAACGAGGAGATGACCGCGTGCCTGGCACAAACCTGACTCGCGAAGAGGCGCAGCAGCGGGCGACGCTGCTCACCGTTGACTCGTACGAGATCGATCTCGACCTCTCCGGCGCGCAGGAGGGCGGGACCTACAGGTCCGCGACGACGGTGCGCTTCGATGTGACGGAGGGCGGCACCGAGACCTTCATCGACCTGGTCGCCCCGGCCGTCCACGAGGTGACGCTGAACGGCGACCCGCTCGACCCCGACGAGGTCTTCAAGGACTCGCGGATCGCCCTGGCCGGGCTGTTGGAAGGGCCGAACATCCTGCGCGTGGTCGCGGACTGCGCCTACACCAACACCGGTGAGGGACTGCACCGGTTCGTCGACCCCGTCGACCAACAGGCGTACCTCTACACCCAGTTCGAGGTCCCGGACGCGCGCCGCGTGTTCGCGAGCTTCGAGCAGCCGGACCTCAAGGCCACTTTCCAGTTCACCGTGAAGGCGCCGACGGGCTGGACCGTCGTCTCCAACTCCCCGACGCCCGAACCCCGGGACGACACCTGGGTGTTCGAGCCGACGCCGCGTATCTCGACGTACATCACGGCGCTGATCGTCGGCCCGTACCACTCGGTGCACAGCGTGTACGAGAAGGACGGGCAGTCCGTCCCGCTCGGCATCTACTGCCGGCCCTCGCTCGCCGAGTACCTCGACTCGGACGCCATCTTCGAGGTCACGCGGCAGGGCTTCGACTGGTTCCAGGAGAAGTTCGACTACGCCTACCCCTTCAAGAAGTACGACCAGCTCTTCGTCCCGGAGTTCAACGCGGGCGCGATGGAGAACGCCGGTGCCGTCACCATCCGGGACCAGTACGTCTTCCGTTCCAAGGTGACCGACGCCGCCTACGAGGTGCGCGCGGAGACCATCCTGCACGAGCTGGCCCACATGTGGTTCGGCGACCTCGTGACCATGGAGTGGTGGAACGACCTGTGGCTGAACGAGTCGTTCGCCACCTACACCTCCATCGCCTGCCAGGCGTACGCGCCCGAGTCGCGCTGGCCGCACTCGTGGACGACGTTCGCCAACTCGATGAAGACCTGGGCGTACCGGCAGGACCAACTGCCGTCCACGCACCCGATCATGGCCGAGATCCGTGACCTGGACGACGTCCTCGTCAACTTCGACGGCATCACGTACGCCAAGGGCGCGAGCGTCCTCAAGCAGCTCGTCGCCTACGTCGGCATGGACGAGTTCTTCGCGGGCGTGCAGGCGTACTTCAAGCGGCACGCGTACGGCAACACCCGCCTGTCCGACCTGCTCGGCGCGCTGGAGGAGACCTCGGGTCGCGACCTGGGCGCCTGGTCGAAGGCGTGGCTGCAGACCGCCGGCATCAACATCCTGCGCCCGGAGATCGAGACGGACGCGGACGGTGTCATCACCGCCTTCGCGATCCGCCAGGAGGCCCCGGCCCTGCCCGCCGGCGCCAAGGGCGAGCCGACGCTGCGTCCGCACCGGATCGCGGTCGGCCTGTACGAACTCGACGAGGACACCGGCAAGTTGGTGCGCGACGAGCGCGTCGAACTGGACGTGGACGGCGAGTTGACCGCCGTACCGCAGCTGGTCGGCAAGCGCCGTCCGGACGTGGTGCTGCTCAACGACGACGACCTGTCGTACGCGAAGGTCCGCCTCGACGAGCAGTCCCTCGCGTTCGTCACCGAGCACCTCGGCGACTTCGAGTCCTCCCTCCCCCGCGCCCTGTGCTGGGCCTCGGCCTGGGACATGACCCGCGACGCCGAACTCGCCACCCGCGACTACCTCTCCCTCGTCCTGTCGGGCATCGGCAAGGAGTCGGACATCGGTGTGGTGCAGTCGCTGCAGCGGCAGGTGAAGCTGGCGATCGAGCTGTACGCCGACCCGGCCGCCCGCGAGACGCTGCTCACCCGCTGGACGGACGCCACGCTGGCGCACCTGCGCTCCGCCGAGGCCGGCAGCGACCACCAGCTCGCGTGGGCCCGCGCGTTCGCCGCCACGGCCCGTACGCCGGAGCAACTCGACCTGCTGGACGCCCTGTTGGAGGGCACCCAGACGATCGAGGGCCTGGCCGTCGACACCGAGCTGCGCTGGGCGTTCGTCGAACGCCTCGCCTCCGTGGGCCGGTTCGACGAGGCGGAGATCGCCGGCGAGTACGAGCGGGACAAGACGGCCGCCGGTGAGCGCCACGCGGCGACCGCCCGTGCCGCCCGCCCGACCGAGGAGGCGAAGGCGGAGGCCTGGGCGCAGGTCGTCGAGTCCGACAAGCTGCCCAACGCCCTTCAGGAAGCCGTGATCTCGGGCTTCGTCCAGACCGACCAGCGCGAACTGCTGGCGCCGTACACGGAGAAGTACTTCGCGGCGGTCAAGGAGATCTGGGACGCCCGTTCGCACGAGATCGCCCAGCAGATCGCGGTCGGCCTCTACCCGTCGATCCAGGTCTCCCAGGACACCCTGGACCGCACGGACACCTGGCTGACCACCGCTGAGCCCAACGCGGCCCTGCGCCGCCTGGTCTCGGAGTCCCGGTCCGGTGTGGAGCGCGCGCTGAAGGCCCAGGCGGCGGACGCGGCGGCTTCGTAGTCACTTCTTCCACGGCCATGAGGGGCGCCCGGCGTGAAGCCGGGCGCCCTTCGCCGTCACCCCGGGAACATCCCGCCGGTGACGTTGACGAACGTACCGGTGATGCCCGCCGCGTGGTCGGAGGCGAGGAACACGGCGGTCGCGGTGATCTCCGCGAGGGTGGGGTTGCGGCGCGTCATGCGCAGGCTGGACAGATGGCCGAGGATGCCCTGGATCGCCGCCTCGTTGAGGTCCGGGTTGACCTTGCCGAGCTTCTCGATCGTGAGCGTCTCGGGGATGCCCGCGGCCCACAGACCGACCGCGCGCACTCCGCGCGGGCCCAGTTCCATCGCCAGGTTGCGCACCAGGCTGTCGGTCGCCGCGTCGGCCGGACCGGTGCCGCCCATCATCGGACTGCCGTGCGCGGAACCGCTGTTGAGGGTGAGGACGACACCGCTGCCCCGCTCGGCCATCCGGCGGGCGGCGGCGCGGGCGGTGATGAAGTTGGCGCGGACGCCGTTGAGGACGGGCCGCAGGAAGTCGTCGACGGGCATGTCGGTCATCGGCAGGCCCTGGACGTCGCCGCGCGAGACGAGGTTGAAGGACACGTCCACGTCCCCGACGCGGGCGAGGTGTTCCTCCACGGCCGCCTCGTCGAGCGCGTCGACGACGGCCACCTCGGCGTCCTTGACACCGAGGTGCTCGATGTCGGCGGCCACGGCCTCCAGCGTCTCCCGGGTGCGTCCCACGAGGTGCACGCGGGCGCCCTCGGCGGCGAAGGCACGGGCGACCGCGCCGCCGATCGAGCCGCCGGCGCCGTAGACGACCGCGGTCCTGTCGGTGAGCAGCATGGTGATCTCCTTGCGGGTCGTGAGGTACGTGTCGTTCGTGTCGGCCATACAGACGCACAGGGAGCCCACCACTCATCGCTCACAACCGCAGCGGGAGTCCGAAAACCGGGAACAGGTGCGGCTCGAAGGAGGTGATCTCCACGATCCGGTCGTCGGGGCCGAAGCGGAGCACGTCGAGAACCTGGGCGCGGTAGACGGTCGTTCCGGGCCGTCGGACGTAACCACCGGCCGCGAGCTGCCCGTTGGCGCGGGCGGGGAGATGGCGCCAATGCCCGAGGAACATGGGCGAGTCGGCGTCGAGGCTGACGCTCAGGAATTCGAGGAGCGCGTCGCGGCCCGTGAACCAGAACGGGTTCGGCGGCATGGTGAGGGTGACGTCCTCGCTGAGCAGCGCGGCGACCTCGGACAGGTCGAGGCGTTCGGCGGCCGCCATGTACCGCTTGACCAGGGTGCGTTGATGCTCGGTGGGCCCGTCGGCCGTCCAGTCCGTACGCCGGCCCGGGAGCCGGTCGCGCAGGGTGGGGCGGGCGCGTTGCAGCGCGCTGTTGACCGAGGCCACGGTCATGTCGAGGGCCTCGCCGGTCTCGGCGGCGGTCAGCCCGAGCACGTCCCGCAGCACCAACACCGCGCGCTGGCGCGGCGGGAGATGCTGGACGGCGGCCAGGAAGACCAGTTCGAGGGTCTCGCGGGAGACGGCGGCGGCCTCCGGCTGCTCCTCGGCGGAGGGCAACTCGTCGTCGGGGTAGGGCTGCAGCCAGGTGATCCGGGCGGGCGGCTCCCCGCCACCGTGGTTCATGCCGGGCAGGGGTTCGTACCGCTTGGGGCGGCGGGCCGTACGGCGCTGGAAGTCCAGGCAGGCGTTGGTGGCGATGCGGTACAGCCAGGTCCGGGCACCGGCCCGCCCCTGAAAGGTGTCCCGGGCCCGCCAGGCCCGCATGAACGTCTCCTGCACCAGGTCCTCGGCGTCGTCGTAGGACCCGGTCATGCGGTAGCAGTGGACCTGGATCTCGCGACGGTGGGACTCGACGAGCGCGGCGAAGTCGCCTTCGTCTAGAGGGACTTCGGCGACGGCGGGAACTTCCGTAACGGGTGCGCGGGTGACGGATTCCTGAGCGGTGTCGCGCGCCGTGCGGGCCACTCGCCGCAGCCGCGCGACGGACGAGGACAGTTCCGTCACCCCGGAGTAGAGGACGGAGGGCGGCTGCGGCACCAGCTCCTCCACTTGCCGCCCGATCTCCTTGATCAGTCCCTCGACACCGACCTCGGCACTCCCCTGCCGCTCCCGGTAGGCCTTCTGCCGGCAGGCGGCGGAGCAGTACACGGAACGCCGGCCGGTACGGCCCGTCCGCGCGGTGAGCGGCTTGCCGCAAGTGGGGCAGGATTCATCGGCCACGGGCGCCTCCGGCGTTGCGTCACGGCGTTCCCGCGTGACGCTACTCCCCGAACGAGCACCCGAGGCGTACGCGCCCCGATCTGCCCGGCCACCGTCGTCCCGAACGCCAGCGCCATCCCCGCCAGCTGCAACGGTGTGAGCGCCTGCCCGAGCGCCGCCCAGCCGACGACCGCCGCCGTCAGCGGGGACAGCGGGCCGAGGAGGGTGACCTGGGTGGCGGAGAGCCGGCCGATACCGCGGAACCAGAGCCAGTACGCGATCGCCGTGTTCGCCAGCGCGAGGTACAGATAGCCGCCGACCGCCCGCCCGTCGAGCGCGGGCGGCGCCCCCTCGGCCAGGAAGGCGACCGGGGCGATCAACAGACCGCCCGCGGTGAGCTGCCAGCCGGTGAGGGCGAGCGGGCCGACGCCGTCCGGGCGGCCCCACCGCTTGGTCAGCACGGTGCCGGTGGACATGGAGGCCGTGGACGCGAGGGCCGCGAGCACACCGACCGGGTCGAGCGCTCCGGCCGCCTTCAGTACGACGAGACTGACGCCGAAGGCCGCGAGGGCGCCGGTGAGCACGCTCCGGACCGTGGGCCGCTGCCCCAGCAGGACCGCCGAGAGGCCCACGACGATCAGCGGACCGATCGAGCCGACGACCGCCGCCATGCCGCCCGGGAGCCGGTACGCGGACAGGAACAGCAGCGGGAAGAAGGCGCCGATGTTCAGCGCGCCGAGCACGGTCGCCCGCCACCACCAGGCCCCGCGCGGCAGCACCCGGGCCAGCGCGAGGAGCACGAGACCGGCGGGGAGGGCGCGCATCAGGCCGGTGAAGAGGGGGCGGTCGGGCGGGAGGAACTGGGTGGTGACGGCGTAGGTGGTGCCCCAGGAGACGGGGGCGAGGGCGGTGAGGACGATGGTGGCGGAGCGGTTCATGCCATCTCCTTCATAAGTAACTTGCCGCTAATTAGCTTAGCGGCAAGCAACTTTCCGTCAAGTCACTTTCTTGCGGGCGACCCGTCGACCGGCCGATACTCGACGCATGAGTGCACGCCCCGAGCAGCGCAAGGACCCCGTCGACGCGATCGTCGAGCAGTGGGCGGCGGTGCGGCCCGACCTGGACACCGCCGCGATGGAGGTCTTCGGGCGGATCTTCCGGCTCTCCCGCGCCATGGGCGACCGCATGGAGAAGGCGTACGCGCCGCACGGCATCTCGCGCGGCGAGTTCGACGTCCTCGCGACCCTGCGCCGCGCCGGCGAGCCGTACACCCTCTCGCCGCGCGAGCTCTCCGCGACGCTGATGCTCACCACGGGCGGCATGACCGGCCGTCTCGACAAACTGGAACGGGCCGGTCTGCTCCGCCGCTCCCCCGACCCGCACGACCGGCGCGGTCTCCAAGTGACCCTGACGGAGAAGGGGTTGACGCTCATCGACGAGGCGGTCGGCGCGGGGCTGGCGGCCCAGCAGGAGGCCCTGTCCGCCGCCCTCGACGCGGAACGGGCCGGACAGCTGGCCGACCTGCTGCGGGAGCTGCTGAACGGGACGGCGGCCGCCGCGCGGGAGTGACGGCTCCGGGATCGCGATGCGATGGGGGCTCTCGTGTCAGGTGCGTCGCTCGTCCCGCCGCCGGGGCGACTGCCCGTACGTGCCGCGGTAGGCGCGGCGGAAATGGCTGGGGTCGGCGAACTGCCAGCGTGCCGCGACGTCGGCGACGGTTAACGGGCTGCCCGGAAGGCCGAGTTCGCGGTGGGCGCCTTCGAGACGGCGGCGGCGCACATGGGCCATGACGGACTCGCCGTCGGCGAAGGCCCGGTGGAGGGTGCGGACGGAGACGTTCAGCGCCCGGGCGATGGCGGCCGGGGTCAGCTCCGGGTCCCTCAGCCGGCTCCGCCCAGCTGCACGCACTGCGCGCCGCCGACGACCTCGACCGCGCCGCCGCCGAGGCACGGCAGCTCACGGTCGCGGAGCGCGCCCGGATCCGTATGGACACCGCGGTCGCCGCGACCCTCAGCCGCGAGGCGGTGGACCGCCCGGTCTCCGTGTCCGGCGCGAGCACCTTCGCCCTGGCCAACCCGCTCCAGCGGATCTGGCGCGACCTGGGCACCGCCTCACGCCACGGCGTCGTCAACCCCGATCTCGGCCGCGAGATCTACGGCCGCAGCCTGCTCGGCATCGCCGAACAGCCCACGTTCATCATCTGACCGGCGGGAGAACACACCGAGAGCGTCCGCCTCACCGTGGTGGTGGGGCGGACGCCCTCGTGAAGCGTGAGGTCAGACCTTCGCGTCGGCTGCGGTGCCGGCGCCGGTCTTCGTGGCGGACTTGGCCTTCGGCGCACGGTCCTTGGACTTGTCCAGCACCAGGACCAGGCCCGCGATGATCGCGAACAGGGCCAGCGGGCACAGGACAAAGAGCCCCAGCGTCTCGGCGACGCTCAGGCCGTTGCCCGGGTCGTCACCGTCGTCGCGGGTGAGCGCGAGCGCGGGGGACGTCATGAGCAGCATCATCAGCGTCGTACCGGCAACCAGGGCACCGGCGCGCAGGGCGTTCTTCTTGTCCACACCGCAAAAGTAGCGAACGCCCGAACGAGCCGCGCGCCCGGGGGTGCCGTATGGGGCGTACGGGCGTCACGGCCCCCTGTCCGCACCCCCGTCCACACCTCCGTCCGCACCTCCGTCCGCACCTCCGCCCAAGCCCGTTCCCGCACCCGAATCCGCTTCCGTACCGGCCTCCAGCCCCACCCGCAGCACGTCCACCAGCGCGTGCAGCCGCGGTGACGCGGCGAGTTCCTCCAACGTCACGGGGCGGCCCTCCGCGTCGGCGAGCGGGAGGCGCCAGTTCGGGTACTGGTCCCACGTGCCGGGGAGGTTCTGCGGGCGGCGGTCGCCGATCGTGTCGGGGAGCCAGACGCCGATCATGCGGGCCGGGGTGCGGAGCAGGAAGCGGTGGACGGCGTGGATCTCCGCCTCCTCCTCGGACGCGGGCCGCCCGCCGCCCGTCGCGGGTTCGTAGAGACCGAGCCGGGCCAGCAGGGCCAGCCACTCCCCCACGTCGGTTGCGGCCTCGACGCGCTCCTCCTCGACCGGACGAGTCAACAGGCCCAGCCGGTAACGGAGTTCGACGTGCTCGCCGGTGAGCCGGGCCGCGGTGGGCGGCAGGTCGTGGGTGGTGGCGGTGGCGAGACAGTCGGCGCGCCACCTCTCGGGCGCGAGGGGGCGGCCGTCGCCGTCCCAGTCCCGTTCGAACCACAGCACCGAGGTGCCGAGCACCCCGCGCTCCTGCAACTCCTCGCGCACACCCGGCTCCACGGTCCCCAGGTCCTCGCCGATCACCACCGACCCGGCGCGCGAGGCCTCCAGCGCGAGGATCGCGAGCATGGCCTCGGCGTCGTGGCGGACGTAGGTGCCCTCGGTGGGCGGTCGGCCCTGGGGGACCCACCACAGGCGGAACAGGCCCATGACGTGGTCGATGCGCAGGGCGCCGGCGTAGCGGAAGAGCGCGCGGAGCAGACGGCGGTAGGGGGCGTAGCCCGACTCGGCGAGGCGGTCCGGGCGCCACGGGGGCAACCCCCAGTCCTGGCCGAGGGAGTTGAAGGCGTCGGGGGGTGCGCCGACCGACATGCCGGCCGCGAAGTGGTCCTGCTGCGCCCAGGCGTCCGCGCCGTCGGGATGCACCCCCACGGCGAGGTCGTGCACGACGCCGAGCGGCATGCCCGCTTCGCGTGCGGACCTTTGGGCGGCGGTGAGTTGGGTGTCGGTGAGCCAGGCGAGCCGGGAGTGGAAGTCGACGCGGTCCATCAACTCGGCGCGGGCGCGGGCGGTTTCGGGTGAGCGGGGGTCGCGCAGACCGGCGGGCCAGCGGTGCCAGTCCGAGCCGTGCACCTCGGCGAGGGCGGACCAGGTGGCGTGGTCCTCCAGCGCCTCGCCCTCGCGGGCGAGGAAGTCGACGTAAGCGGCCCGCCGTCCGGGCCCGAGGGGGACCCGCCGTACGAGTTCCAGCGCCTCCCGCTTGAGCTCCCACACGGCGTCGCGGTCGATCAACGCGCCCTTCTCCAGGACGGATTCGCGCAGCCGCGCGGCTCGTTCGAGGAGTCCGCGCACCTGCTCGCGCTCCTCGACGTAGGCGAACTCCGGGACGTCCTCGACGCGCAGATACACCGGGTCGGGGAAGCGGCGGGAGGACGGGCGGTAGGGCGAGGGATCGGTGGGGGCGCCGGGCACGGCCGCGTGCAAGGGGTTGACCTGCACGAATCCGGCGCCGAGCGCCCGCCCGGCCCAGGCGGTCAGCTCGCCCAGGTCACCGAGGTCGCCCATGCCCCAGGAGTGCCCGGAGAGCAGCGAGTAGACCTGCACCATCAGTCCGTACGACCGTCCGGCGGGCGTCGGCAACCGGTCCGGGGCGATGACGAGATGGGCCTCGGCGCTGCGGCCGTCCGGGGCGGTGGCGGTCAAGTGGTGGACTCCGGGCGGGAGTTGCTCGGTGTCGGTCCGGGTCTCGCCCTGTTCGGTCTCGATGTGCAGCCGGGTGCCCTCGGGCAGTGCGTCGAGCGCGGCGGGGGTGCCGCCGTGCCGGCCCACGACGGTGGGCGGCAACAGCCGCTCGGCCAGCTCCTGTTGGCGGGCGGCGAGCGCGGCGCGGACGGCCTGCGGGGTGCTCGCGTCGACGCCGAGGGCGGCCAGTACGGCGACGACGGCGCCGGGCGAGGCCGGGACCGCGTGGTCCGGGGAGGGGCTGTAGGCGGTGGCGACGCCGTGCAGTTCGGCGAGCCGGGACAACTCCTCGCCGAGGGCTTCGGCCGGCCGGGGTGCTGTCATCTAGGGCCTCGTCGAGTCCGGGTCGGCGAACACCGCGGACTCGCTGGTGAGCGGGGCCGTGTCGGCGAGCGGGGGCTCGCTGGTGAGGGGTTCGGCGTCGGTCAGCGGGGGTTCGCTGGTGAGCGGGGTCTCGGCCCAGGCGCCCTCGGAGTCGACGTGGAAGAGGTCGGGTTCGAGGACGGCGGACGGCTCCGCGGTGCGTTTGGAGCGGGCCGGGAGCGGAAGTGATGCCGATGCGGCCACGGTGGCCTCCTTGTCGGGTTGGTCGGGTCGGGCGACGGTCCGGTTACCGCAGCCCTACCCAGTGGGCGCGACGGCAGACCTCCAGGTTGGGGTACGGGCGGCACCGGGGCCACTCCCCTACCGCACACCCGCCACTTTCCCACTGATCACTATTCACTCAGTACATGTATTCAGTGTATACTGATGCCCATGAGCACCCGCCACATCCTGCTGGGCCTGCTCGCCGGAGGACCGAGCCACGGCTACGACCTCAAGCGACGCCACGACGAACGCTTTCCGCAGGCCCGCCCGCTGGCCTACGGGCAGGTCTACACGACCCTGCAACGCCTGGTCCGGGACGGTCTCGCGGAGGTCGACGGCACCGGCTCGGACGGCGGCCCGGAGCGGACGGCGTACCGCTCGACCGCCGAGGGCGCGCGTGAACTCGCCCACTGGGCGGGGGAGATCGCGCCGCCCGCGCCCTTCGTGACGAACGAGATCTTCGCCAAGGTCGTCGTCTCGATCCTGTCCGGCGGCGACCCGGAGGCGTATCTGCGGGCCCAGCGCGCCGCCCACATGGAGCGGATGCGCGAACTCACGGCACTCAAGACCGCCAAGGGCGCCGACCTGGCGACCGTCCTCTCGGCGGACTACGCCCTCAACCACCTTGACGCGGACCTCCGTTGGATGGCGACGACGGCGGCCCGGCTGACCACTCTGACCGCGGAGGTCGACACAGCATGAGCGACATCGGGGGTACGGCGGCGCCGCTGCTCGCGGCCCGGGACCTCGCCAAGACGCACGGCAGGACCCGGGCACTGGACGGCGCCTCGGTCGACCTGGCCGCCGGCGAGATCCTCGCCGTCACGGGGGCCAGCGGCAGCGGCAAGAGCACCCTGCTGCACTGCCTGGCCGGGATCGTCCGCCCCGACGAGGGGACGGTGACGTATGCCGGGGAGCGGCTGGACGAGCTGCCGGAGAAGCGGCTCAGTGAGCTGCGGCGGACCGAGTTCGGGGTGGTCTTCCAGTTCGGGCAGCTGATACCCGAGCTGACGGCCGTCGACAACGTGGGCCTGCCCCTGCTGCTGGCCGGGGCGACCCGTGCCGAGGCGCAGCAGCGGGCCGGTGAGTGGCTGGAGCGGTTCGGGGTGCGCGGGCAGGCCGAGCTGCGGCCGGGCGCGATGAGCGGCGGCCAGGCCCAGCGGGTCGCGCTCGCCCGGGCCCTGGTGACCGGCCCGAGGATCGTCTTCGCGGACGAGCCGACCGGAGCGCTGGACTCCCTGGCGAGCGAGCAGGTGATGACGGCCCTGGTGGGCACGGCCCGCGAGTCGGGCACGGCGGTGCTGCTGATCACCCATGACGCGCAGGTCGCGGCCTACGCGGACCGCGAGATCCGGCTGGCGGACGGGACCGTGGCGCGGGCGGGGGTGACGGCGTGAAGTCGTTGCTCGCCGATCTGCGGCTGGCCTGGCTGCTCACCCGGGGCTCCGACCGCCGGGAGTGGTGGCGCGTCCTGCTCACCGCCGTCGGGGCGGCGCTGGCGACCGGCCTCGGGCTGGTCGTCGCCGTGCTGCTGCCGCTGAAGGGGTACCACACCGTGTCCGTGGGCGGCGGCCTGCTCGACCGGGCCGATACCCGGATCGGTGTGGTCGCCGCGCTGCTGCTGCTGTTCATCCCGGTGCTCGGCTTTCTGGGCCAGTGCGCCCGCGTCGGCGCCGTGCACCGCGACCGGCGGCTGGCCGCGCTGCGGCTCTCGGGGGCCACCCCCGGCCAGACGCGGCGGATCGCGGCCCTGGAGTCGGGACTGGCCTGCCTGGCGGGCTCGGCGGTGGCAGCCGCCTTCGCCGTACCCGCCCTCTTGCGGCTGTGGCACAGCCCGGCCCCGCTGGCCTGGGCGGGCATCACCGTGGTGGCCGTAGGAGTGCCGGTGCTGGGCGCGGCGGTGAGCGCGCTGATGCTGCGCCGGGTGGTGACCTCTCCCCTGGGCCGGCTACGGCGGCTGCGGCCGGCCGAAGGGCCGGGGCGGCTGTTCCGGGTGGCGACGGCGCTGCTGGCACTGTCCGTGGTGTACATCGTGACCACCCCCTTCCACGACGTGCCCTTCGAGTTCGCCCTCACCCCGCTCACGATCTTCGGCGTGTGCCTGCTGATCGGTGCCGTGGCGGTGTGGCTGACCGGCGCCTCGGCCCGGCAGCTCGGTGAGGGCCTGGCCGCCCGCGCCCGGCGCCCGGCGGTGCTGATCGCGGCGGAGCGCCTGCGCGACGATCCCTGGGCGGCGGCCCGTACGCATGCCGCGGTGCTGCTGGTGACGGTCGTCGGCTCGGGCTTCATGGGGATACGGCAGGTGCTGCTGTCAGTCCTGCGCGACCGGGCGGATCAGTACCCGAAGGGCATCGGGTTCTACGAGAACGGCCTGAACCTCGTGGGCCTCGCGCTCCTTTTCGCGCTCGCCCTGGTCCTGACCGCGCTCGCCGTCGGCACCGCCGAGTCCGTCGCCACCCGGCGCCGTGGACTCGCCGCCCAGGTGGCGGCCGGAGTGCCGTACCCGGTGCTCGCGCGGGCGACCCTGCTGGAGACCGCGGTACCGCTGGCACCGGCGCTCACGGTGGCGGGCCTCGGCGGCCTGACGATCGGCATCTGGTACGGCAGCACCGCCTCGGAGCACACGGCCGTCCCGGTGCCGTACGACGCGCTGCTGGTCCCCCTCGGCGTCTACGCGTGCTGCCTGCTGGCGGCGGCCACGTCACTGCCGCTGCTGCGCCGCTCGGTGCGTCCCGGCGAACTGCGCTACGCATGACCGTCCGCCCCGGGGGCACAGGGGACTCCCGGGGCGGACCGCTCCGTACCGTCGTACGGAACCGGGTGTTGCGGGGTACAGCGGGGTACACAAAAGCCCGGATCGTCAGGCGGAGATGCCGTCGATCCGGGCCATCGCGTCCTCCGCGCCGTATGGCTGCAGGTACGGCAGCCAGCGCGGGTCCCGGTGCCCGGTCCCGATGATGCGCCAGGCCAGGCCGGTGGGTGGGGCGGGTTTGTGGCGCAGCCGCCAGCCGATCTCGAAGAGGTGCCGGTCGGCCTTCGTGTGGTTGCAGCGGCGGCAGGACGCCACCACGTTGTCCCAGGCGTGCTTGCCCCCGCGGCTGCGCGGAATGACATGGTCGACGCTGGTTGCGACGCCACCGCAGTACATGCACCGGCCCCCGTCGCGCGCGAAGAGCGCCCGCCGGGTAAGAGGAACGGGCCCCCGATAGGGAACCCGCACGAATCGCTTGAGCCGGACCACGCTGGGTGCGGGGACTGTGACGGTTGCGCTGTGCATATAGGCGCCGGATTCCTCCAGGGAGACAGCCTTGTTCTCCAGGACGAGGACGAGCGCGCGGCGGAGCGGTACGACGCCGAGTGGCTCGTACGACGCGTTGAGGACCAGGACATGCGGCACGGATGCCTCCTTGTGCGTCGGCGGCGCGTGGCTCGCGCCGGGACGATCTGTAGTCAGTCTCCCCTCATGCCTGGTGGAAGCGCCACCATGTCCCGGTAACGGGCTGGGAGTGTTTTCGACCACATGTGATCCATCCCCGGGACGGCCGTGGGTTCGTCCCACCTGTTCTTTCCCGGCTGAACACAGCCTCTCCCCAGAACACGGCAACGATCCTCACGCGTTGCCCCGATAGTGTGGTGGGTCCGCCCCTACGGTGACCTTTTCGTGACCTAGAAGCGCGTGTACGAAGACGTGTACGACGTGTATGACCCTGACCGCAGTGCCGGGGGCGGGCCGCAGCACCTGGAGGTACCTGCCGTGCCCTTGTCCGCCGTCCTACTGGCCGCCGCCTCGCCGTCGCCGTCCCCGAGCCCCTCGGAGACCACGGTGACCGTGCCCTCGCTCCAGGACGCCCAGGAGAGCGCGACCAACGCAGCCAGTTGGGTCGAGCAGAACTGGTCGACCTGGCTGGCGATAGGGCTGCGGGTGCTGCTGATCCTGGTGATCGCGGCGGTCCTGAGAATGACGGTACGGCGGGCGATCACCAAGCTGATAGACCGGATGAACCGCACGGTCGAGTCGGTGGACGGCACGGCGCTCGGCGGTCTCCTGGTCAACGCGGAGCGCCGCCGCCAGCGCTCCCAGGCGATCGGCTCGGTCCTGCGCTCGGTGGCGTCCTTCGTGATCCTGGGCACGGCCGCGCTGATGATCCTCGGCACGTTCGAGATCAACCTCGCCCCACTCCTGGCGTCCGCCGGTGTCGCGGGCGTGGCGATCGGTTTCGGCGCCCGCAACCTCGTCACGGACTTCCTCTCCGGCGTCTTCATGATCCTGGAGGACCAGTACGGCGTCGGCGACCAGATCGACGCGGGGGTCGCCTCCGGCGAGGTGATAGAGGTCGGCCTGCGCGTGACGAAACTCCGCGGTGCCAACGGCGAGATCTGGTACGTCCGCAACGGCGAGGTCAAGCGCATCGGCAACCTCTCCCAGGGCTGGGCCACGGCCGGCGTCGACGTCACCGTCAAGGCCTCCGAGAACCTGGACCGGGTGAAGGCGACGCTGGACGCGGTCTCGGAGCGCATGAGCAAGGAGGAACCCTGGAACGAGCTGCTCTGGGGCCCCATCGAGGTCCTCGGCCTCGACAGCGTCCTCATCGACTCGATGGTCGTCCGCGTCTCGGCGAAGACGATGCCGGGCAAGTCGGTGGCCGTGGAACGCGAACTCCGCTGGCGCATCAAGCGCGCTTTCGACGAGGCGAACATCCGCATCGTGGGCGGCGCGACGGCGGACCCGGCGGACGACCAGGCCGACCCGACGGAGTCGGTCGCGGCGCCTTCGGTCTACTCCAACGCGGACTCGCCCCAGGTGGCGGCGACTTCGCCCATTTCTTCGCAGCGGCCTTCTACTCGGTAGGGATACGGGGGCGGTTGCGGGGGCGGGTACGGGCGAGCCGACCCCCGAGACCGCGAGTGCGCATCAACTCCCGGTCCGCTCCGCCCCCGTAGCGAAGAACCGCCCCACATACTCACGGGTCGGCAACCCGCTCTCCCGCATGAGAGAGAACACCTCGGCACCCTCCCCCGGCTCACCACCCATCCGATACGCCTCGGCGAAGTCGGCGTACTCGACGCCGTCGAGGTCCGCGCAGTACGCGCGCACCTCCAACTCCCCCCGCCCGATGGCCTCGTCGAGGGACCGGGCCCGCCAGAGGGTCAACCGCTCCTCGTAGACGCCGAGTTTGCGATGCCGGAACACGCATCGGACGCCGTACCAGGACAGTTCACTCATCGGTGTCGCGTCGCCCCAGGTGATCTCGAAGTACCTGACACGCTCGTCCTGTCCGGCCGGCCGCATGCCCGCAGCCGTCATGACGCGGTGGGAGGCGATGTTGTCGTGGTCGGCGTCGCCCTTCACACAGGTGACGCCGTGCACCCGCGCGACCTCCAGCAGCGCACGGAGGGCTTCGGAGGCGTACCCCTGCCCCTGGGCCGACGGGACGATGCCGTAGCCGATCGTGACCCTGCCGTCCTCGTCCACGGGTCCATGAAAACCGAGGCCGCCGATCGCCCTGCCGTCCTCCCGCCGACGGATCTCGTAGTTGCCGAACGGCTGGGGATCACCGGTGTCCGCACAGGTACCAAGGAAGCGCCCGGCGGCGAACACGTCTCCGTCGGTGGGGTATCCGGGTGCCCACCGGTCACCGCCGCCCGGCTCACCCGCGACCACTCGCCCGGCTTCACCGACGGTCATCGGGTGCAGGACGAGCCGTGCCGTCACAAGATCGCTCATGGCAGGGAGCAGTATCACGCGGGGTGGTTGGGGCGCACGGGGATTGTCGGAGCGGCGATCTCATTGGCGATGCGCGGACACCCCTGCAGGGAATGTCCTCACCTTCCGCGGTTCTGAGGCCATGGCTCTTCCCGGCTCCCGCACGAAGACGACCGATGTGTGGCCACTGCCCGAAACGAGCAGCTCATCGGGGACTCGGCCGTCGTGCAACTCCTTTGCTCACGCCGCCTTCGGGACGGCGAGGGCGATGTCTTCGAGAGCGTTCCTGAGGCCCTTCTCCTAATTCCGAGGTGGAACCGAGGTGTTCAAAGACCATCGCTCAAGCCGGTTGCGTACCGCACCGGGCGGGTTCTGCTTGATCAGGTAGTAGAGGTTCTCGTAGTACCCCTGCCATTCCGCGTCGCCGTCCCGTCCTACCGCCTGCCTTCGAGCGCGATGAGCGACTACAAGTGGCGCCATGCTCTCCCAGGTGGAGATCACAGATCCGCCCAGATATCCAGAGACTGGGCCAATATCGACAATCCCATGAGCTACGAGAGCTCCGAGGTTGTCGTAGAATCACGCCAAATCGCGTACCATCTTGAGCTCTTCAGGAGACAGGCTCTGCAAGCCGTCCGAAACATCGCGACCAGGTAATTCCTGATGCACAAACCGGCGCGCTTCCGCAAGATGGGCGCTTCTGTGCTCCCGAAACAGTTCCACCAGAACGGGCAAGGTATTGGCATGCGCAGCCAGCTTGAGCTGACGATACGAAGCCGCTCCTGACACCAGCAGAGCACCGACGGAGACAAGCAGAGCTGCTACGTTCACGAGGCCCCCAAGCGTCCATGCGTCCAAGCGTCCTGCGCCCTGATCGGCACATCTGAGGCTGCCCAGCTCCAGCAGCAGGGACACATGGGTCCGCCACCCTCCGGTCGTGGCGGCGAGGGGCCGGTCAAGGAGGCAGCCCCCTTCCGCAAAGCTGGAGGGGGCTGCTTTTGTCGTCGGCGCTCAGCAGTTCACGTGCACTCGCTCGACGTAGTTGTTGCCGTCCAGGGTCCGCTGGCCCCCTGCCCAGACGTAATCCCACGTGCCGTTCACGTAATACACAGTGAAGCTGTTGCCGTGGGCCCGGGCATAGTTGAAACGGCCGTAGATCCAGTTGTCTCCGCAGCCGTCCATATTCCAGACGCCTCCGGAAGTGTCGTATACGCAGGCCCGCCCGGCATCGCACTTGTAGGTCACGTACTGGGGATGGACGTCGGCAGCCGAAGCAGTGCTGGAGCCGCCGACGAGCGCGCCGATCCCAAGAGCGAGAGCCACAGCTGTACGGGTCACGTGCTTTTTGAGCAACTGCATCCAGAAGTCTCCCTGCCTGGGGCCCCACTTCAACGCCCATTCGAGCAGACGCCCGTGAGGACCTGCCGCTCGGTCGACCGACGCAATTCGCTGTGGCCGACCTCTTCGCGCCACACCGTAGGGGCCGACCGTGGATACCAGCCATCCTTTCGAACACCATCGAAACGTGCAGTGCCCGCACCTTCGCGTGGGACCGCTTGAAAGGCTCCATCGGCCGCGATGAGGGAGGCGGGCCGTACCTCACGCGCCCTGATAGGCCGACTCCCGCCTCGTCGATGCTCAGTCGATACAGAACTCGTTGCCCTCGACGTCCAGCATCGGGATGCACGACTCGTTCTCCTCGTCGGCGTACAGCGTCCGCACGTGGGTCGCGCCGAGCGCGACCAGACGTGCGCACTCGGCTTCGAGCGCGGCGAGGCGCTCGTCCCCGACGAGCCCGGTACCGACCCGGACGTCGAGATGCACCCGGTTCTTGACGGTCTTGCCTTCGGGGACGCGCTGGAAGTACAGGCGCGGGCCCACGCCCGAGGGGTCACTGCAGGCGGACCACGCTCCCCGCTTCTCGGGAGGCAGGGTGCGGTTGAAGTCGTCCCAGGTGGTGAACCCCTCCGGTGGCGCCGGCATGACGTACCCCAGCGCTTCGCACCAGAAGCGGGCGACGCGCTCCGGTTCCGCGCAGTCAAAGGTGACTTGGAACTTCTTGATCGCAGACATCGGCGCACCGTACCGCGCACCCGGGGCCCCTGCCGCTCATTTTCCCGGGCGGATCAGCCCTCGGCCCCCACCAGCCCCAGCCCCCCGGCCACCTGACACAACGCCACGAAGGACGCCCCCGGCCGCACCCCCGAAACCCCCGTATAGGCCGCCCCCTCACGAAGGTCCAGCAGCACCGTCCCCGCCGCCTCGTCGAGGGTGATCGAGCCCCAGACCGTGTGTCTGCGGAGGCCCGGGCGCCACTGGAACCAGACCTCCTCGCGGCCCTTCTCCGCGGTGACGGAGGCGCGGTCCGACGCCTTCAGTTCCGTGCGCATCCGGTCGGGCCAGCCCACGGAGGGCCGGAGCACGCGGAGTTGGCGTGTCTGGCGGCGGGCGAGGGCGTCGGGGGCGAGGGGGACACCCGCGGTGCGGGCCCGTCGTCGCAGCGACGGGCGTACCGCTACAGCCCATGCGACCCGTACGACGTTGACGGCGGGCATGCTTCCCGCCTCCTGCCGACACTCGGCCAACACACTCATGCCCGCACCCCTCTCGCCTTTCCCCGCATTCCGCGAACGCGGTTGATCAAAAGTCAGAATTCTGTGAGGTGGCTGGCAGGCGTCGGCAGTGACATTACGAATCGGCCTCGCCGGCAGAGTCGCAGCGGCTGAAAAAGCGCCCAACAGGCCTCGCAATTGCGGCAGATCAGTCGAATCCCCGCCACCCGCTCCCACCTGCCGCTTTCCCCATCGTGACGAAGCCGTGACGCGATCACCTTCACAGGTTGATCTCATTTCCCCCGCAGCCCCCTCATGCCTAAGGTCGCCCCACGACAGGCCCTTGTTCTGGAGCGCAACGCCCAGGGGTCCGTTTCGAATGTGGGGACAAGAATGAGAAAACTCGCCATCGGTGCCGCCCTGACCGGTGCCCTGGCCCTGACCGGTCTGGCCGCGCCGCTCGCGCAGGCCGCGACGCCGGATCTGGTCTTCTCGGGTGTGACGGTCAACAATCGGGTGTGACGGTCAACAAGGGGAAGGCGATCGTCGTCGGCACCACCGCCGCGGTGAAGGTGCCCGTGACGTACACGCTGACCCGGCCGTCGGACCTGGTCATCGACAGCAAGACGACGTTCGCGGGGATCATGCTCTACCGCGGCCGGCTCGCCGCCATGGACAACGACATCGAGAGCACCCTCGCGCCGACCTGCAAGACGACGGCGACGACGGACACCACGGTCACCGAGTCCTGCTCCGACACGATCACGATCGACCCGCAGGAGAGTCTGTACGAGGCCGCCGACGCGACCACCTGGAACGTCGGCGGTTTCTACGGCCACATCGACGTCGACAACGACGACTCCGACGACAAGATCAGCTCGTCGACCGACTTCGCGGCCTGGGGCGGCAAGGGCAAGGTCAAGGTGCAGCGGGCGGCCAAGCTCACCGCCAACGCAGCCCCCGAGCCGGTGAAGAAGGGCAGGACCATCACCGTCACCGGCAGGCTGACCCGCGCCGACTGGGAGAACGAGGTCTACACCGGCTATGTGTCCCAGCCCGCCAAGTTGCAGTTCCGGGCGAAGGGTTCGAGCACCTACACCACCGTGAAGACGGTCACCTCCAGCACCGGCGGCGCGCTGAAGACGACGGTGAAGGCGACCAAGGACGGTTACTTCCGCTACGTCTTCGCCGGCACCTCCACCACCGGCGCGGCCACCGCTGCCGGCGACTACATCGACGTTCAGTAGGACAAGAAGTAACACCGGCTCCTCTCCCACCGCCCCCGCAGGTAACGAGTCTGTTGCCTCGGGGGCGGTGTCTATTGACGCCCCCTTCGTCCCGGGCTTACGTTCCTCCCACCCAATAGGAAACTTTCCTAACAGTGATCACATGACACGCTGGGTGGTTCGAGAGTTCGAGAGGCAGGTGGCGTCGACATGGCAGGAACCTCCGGTACCCCGGGCACGGGTACCCCCGGCACCCCCCGCGTCCTGCGCGCCATGAACGACCGCGCCGCCCTGGACCTCCTCCTGGAGCACGGCCCGCTCTCCCGCACCCGGATCGGCAAGCTCACCGGGCTCTCCAAGCCGACCGCCTCCCAGCTGCTCGCACGCCTCGAAGCGGCGGGACTCGTGCTCGCCACGGGGACCAGCGAGGGGCGGCCGGGGCCCAACGCCCAGCTGTACGTGGTCAATCCGGGCGCCGCGTACGCCGCCGGGCTCGACGTCACGCCGGAGCGCATCCGTGCCGCCGTCGCCGATGTCACCGGCCGCACGGTGGGCGAGTTCGAGCTCGCCACCCCCGGCCGGCGGCCCGCCCAGCCCGTCGTGCAACAGGTCACCGACGCCCTCGACGGGGCCGTCAAGGCGGCCGGGCTGGCCCGTGGTGACGTGCACCGCCTGGTCATCGGCACGCCCGGCGCCTTCGACCCGAACACCGGGCGGCTGCGGTACGCCTCGCACCTGCCGGGCTGGCACTCCCCCGCTCTGCTCGACGAACTCGCCGCCGCGCTGCCGATGCCGGTGGAGTACGAGAACGACGTCAACCTCGTCGCCATAGCCGAGCAGCGGCTCGGCGCGGCCCGCGGGCACGGCGACTTCGTGCTGCTGTGGAACGAGGGCGGCCTCGGCGCCGCCCTGGTCCTCGGCGGCCGGCTGCACCGCGGCTGGACCGGCGGCGCGGGCGAGGTCGGCTTCCTGCCGGTGCCCGGCGCGCCCCTGGTCCGCCAGGTGACCAAGGCCAACAGCGGCGGTTACCAGGCACTGGCGGGCTCCCAGGCCCTGCCCCAGCTCGCCCGCGAACTCGGCATCACCGAGATTCCGACGGGTCCCTACGCCGAGGTCGCCGCCGCCCTCGTCGCCACCGCCGCCGACCACACCACCGGCCCCCGGCGGCGGCTCCTGGAGATCTACGCGACCCACCTCGCGACCGGTCTCGCCTCGCTCGTCTCCGTACTCGACCCCGAACTCGTCGTCCTCAGCGGTGCCTCGCTGACCGCCGGCGGCGAACCGCTGCGTGCCCTCGTCCAGGCCGAGTTGGAGGAGCTGGCGGCGTCCCGGCCCCGGCTCGTCGTCGGCGACGTCCATGAACAGCCCGTGCTGCGCGGCGCGTTGGAAAGCGCGCTGGCTACGACCCGCGACGAGGTCTTCGACACCTCGCGCTGATCCCACCCGACCGACCCGGTCCTCCGTACCGACTCCGGTTCCCCCAGACCGGTTTCGGCCCACCCCGACCCACCCGGCTTCCCCAACCACCTCGCCCCGCCCCGCCCTTGGGAGACCTTGCCATGCCCGGAACGTCCCGGAAGATGTCCGTATCATCCCGGAAAGCGGCTGTCGCGCTCGCCGCCTCCGCCTCCTTCGCCCTCCTCGCCACCGCCTGTACCGGCCAGTCCTCGTCCGGTGCCTCCGACGACGCGTCGAAGGACGTCACGATCAACTTCTGGCACGCCTGGAGCGCGGCCTCCGAGCTGAGCGCCGTGAAGTCGCTGGTCGCCGGGTTCGAGAAGGCGCACCCCAACATCCATGTGAACGTCGTCGGCAACATGACGGACGACAAGATCAACCAGGCGCTGCGCACCGGCGGCGGCAAGTCCCCGGACGTGATCTCGTCCTTCACCACCAACAACGTGGGCAAGTTCTGTTCCTCGGGCGCCCTGGTCGATCTCAACCCCTTCTTCAAGAAGGACGGCATCGACCCGGAGACGACGTTCCCGAAGGCGATGAACGAGTACACCCAGTTCGACGGCAACCGCTGCACCGCTCCCCTGCTGGGCGACGCGTACGGGCTCTACTACAACAAGACGGAGTTCAAGAAGGCGGGCATCACCAGCCCGCCGAAGACGTGGTCCGAATTCGAGGCCGACGCGAAGAAGTTGACGATCAGCAAGGGCGACACCTACTCGCAGCTCGGGTTCATGCCGGACTACCACGGCTGGGAGACCACCACCGAGCACTACTTCGCGCAGTTCTCGCCGACGTACTTCGACAAGAGCGGAAAGTCGACGCTCGCCACGGACCCCGCGTTCAAGGCCGGTTTCACCCTCCAGAAGAAGCTCGTCGACGAACTCGGCGGCTTCAAGAAGCTGGAGAGCTACCGCTCCACGCTCGGCGACGAGTGGGGCGACAAGCACCCCTTCCACACCGGTCAGGTCGCGATGCAGCTCGACGGCGAGTGGCGGCTGGGAATGGCCACGGCCGCGAATCCCAAGCTGGACATAGGAGTTGCCCCACTGCCCGTCCCGGACGACCAGGTCGCCCAGTACGGCAAGGGCTACATCACCGGCACGATCGCCGGTATCGCCGCCAACAGCAAGAAGCAGAACGCGGCCTGGGAGTTCGTCAAGTACATCACCACGGACACGGACGCGGTGGTGAACTTCTCCAACGGCATCCACAACGTGCCCTCCACGCTGGCCGCCCTCAAGTCCCCGAAGCTGAAGTACGACCCGCGCTTCAAGACCTTCCTGGACATCGCGTCGAACCAGTACTCGACGACAAGTCCCGCCTCCATCAACGGCGGTGTGTATCTGACGACCATCCAGAACCTCGGATACGACTACGAGAGCGGCAAGGTCAAGGATCTCGACTCGGCCCTGAAGAGCACGGCCAAGCAGATCGACACGGACATCGCGCAGGCGAAGTAGCGACGCGATGAGCACCATTACTCTGGCGTCGAAGCGCCGCCGTTCGGCGCTCCGCACACTCGCCTTCATGTCGCCCTGGCTGATCGGCTTCGCGGTCTTCTTCGCGTATCCGCTGATCTCGACGGTCTATTTCTCGTTCATGCACTACGACGGCTTCAAGCCGCCGACGTGGGTCGGGACGAAGAACTGGACGTACGTCTTCAAGAACTATCCGTACTTCTGGCCCGCGATGCGCAACACCCTCTGGCTGGTCGTGGTGATGGTCTCGCTGCGGGTCGTGTTCGGCCTGGGCGTCGGCCTGTTGATCACCAAGATCAAGACGGCGACGGGCGTGTTCCGCACGCTCTTCTACCTGCCGTACCTCGCCCCGCCGGTGGCCGCGACGATGGCGTTCGCGTTCCTCCTCAACCCCGGTACCGGGCCGGTCAACTCGATCCTGGAGAAGGTCGGCATCCCGGCCCCGGGCTGGTTCAACGACCCCACCTGGTCCAAGCCCGCCCTCACCCTGCTCGCCCTCTGGGGCATCGGCGACCTCATGGTCATCTTCATGGCCGCGCTGCTCGACGTGCCCCAAGAGCAGTACGAGGCGGCCGAGTTGGACGGTGCCTCGGCCTGGCAGCGGTTCCGGTTCGTCACGCTGCCGAACATCTCGCCCATCGTGATGTTCGCCGTGGTCACCGGCGTGATCCAGACCATGCAGTACTACACACAGCCGCTCATCGCCGGGAAGGTCGCGTCCGGCGTCATCCAGGGCGCCGGCACGCAGTTCGAGCCCGGCTACCCGGAGAAGTCCACGCTCACCCTTCCCCAGCTCGTCTACAACCTCGGCTTCCAGCGCTTCGACTACGGCTCGGCCTGCGTGGTGGCACTCGTCCTGTTCGCCCTGTCGATGGTGTTCACCGCGTTCCTGATGCGGCGCCGGGGCGGCCTCAACCTGGCAGGTGACTGACCCATGGCCCAAGTACTGGACAAGCCCGTGGAGTTGCGGGCACCGGTGACCCCCGCCGAGCGCACCGCCCGCCGCAAGGCGCTCATGGAGTGGATCGCGGTCCACTCGCTCGGCGTCGCCGCAGCGCTCTTCTTCACGCTCCCCTTCGTGTTCGTGTTCCTGACCTCGCTGATGAGCGACAGCCAGGCCCTGAGCCGCGACCTGATCCCGCACACCTGGGAGTGGGGCAACTACCGCAAGGTCTTCGACACCCCGGGCTTCCTCACCTGGTGGAAGAACACGCTGATCTACGCCGGTCTCGGCACCGTCCTGACCGTCGTGTCGTCGATCCCGGTGGCGTACGCGCTCGCCAAGTTCCGCTTCCGGGGCAGGAATCTGTCCCTGATGCTGGTCATCTCGATGATGATGCTGCCGCCGCAGGTCGTGATCATCCCCATGTACCTGTTCTGGGCCAAGCAGTTGGACCTGTCGGGCACGCTGTGGCCGCTGATCATCCCGATGGCGTTCGGGGACGCGTTCTCGATCTTCCTGCTGCGCCAGTTCCTGATGACCATCCCGAACGAGTACCTGGACGCGGCGAAGGTCGACGGCTGCGGCGAGTTCAAGACGCTCGTGCGGGTGGTCCTGCCGATGGCCAAGCCGGGGATCGCGGCCGTCGCGCTCTTTCAGTTCTTCTACGCCTGGAACGACTACTTCGGGCCGCAGATCTACGCGTCGGAGAACCCCGGTGCCTGGACGCTGAGTTACGGCCTGGAGTCGTTCAAGGGCGCGCACCACACCGACTGGAACCTCACCATGGCCGCGACCGTGCTGGTCATGGCCCCCGTGATCCTCGTGTTCTTCTTCGCCCAGAAGGCGTTCGTCGAGGGCGTCACGCTCACCGGAGTGAAGGGTTAACCCCGTATGAAACTCACCGTGGTCGGCGGAGGCTCGACCTACACACCCGAACTCATCGACGGTTTCGCCCGGTTGAGGGACACCCTGCCCGTCGAGGAACTGGTCCTCGTCGACCCGGCACCCGAACGCCTGGAGCTGGTGGGCGGGTTGGCCCGCCGGATCTTCGCCAAGCAGGGGCACCCCGGGAGGATCGTGACGACGGACGACCTGGACGCCGGTGTCGAGGGCGCCGACGCGGTGCTGCTCCAGCTCCGGGTCGGCGGACAGGCCGCCCGCGAGCAGGACGAGACCTGGCCGCTGGAGTGCGGCTGCGTCGGTCAGGAGACGACCGGCGCGGGCGGCCTCGCCAAGGCGCTGCGCACCGTGCCGGTGGTCCTCGACATCGCGGAACGGGTCCGCCGTACCAACCCGGACGCCTGGATCATCGACTTCACCAACCCGGTGGGGATCGTGACCCGCGCCCTGCTCCAGGCCGGCCACAAGGCGGTCGGGCTGTGCAATGTGGCGATCGGCTTCCAGCGGAAGTTCGCCGGACTTCTCGGGGTCACCCCGACCGACGTGCACCTCGACCATGTGGGCCTCAACCACCTCACCTGGGAGACCGGTGTGCGGCTCGGGGGCCCCGAGGGCGAGAATGTCCTGCCCAAGCTGCTCGGCGAGTTCGGCGACGACATCGCCGCCGACCTGAGCCTGCCCCGGGTGCTGCTCGACCGGCTCGGCGTCGTCCCGTCGTACTACCTGCGGTACTTCTACGCGCACGACGAGGTCGTACGGGAACTCCGCACGAAGCCGTCGCGGGCCTCCCAAGTGGCCGAGATGGAACGCGAGTTGCTCAAGATGTACGCCGATCCGGCGCTCGACGAGAAGCCCGCGCTGCTCGCCAAGCGCGGCGGGGCCTACTACTCCGAGGCCGCCGTCGACCTCGCGGCCTCTCTGCTCGGCGGGGGCGGGAGTCCCTACCAGGTGGTGAACACGTACAACAGGGGGACGCTGCCGTTCCTGCCGGACGACGCAGTCATCGAGGTGCAGGCCGCCGTCGGCGCGAAGGGTGCGATGCCGCTCGACGTGGCCGAAGTCGACCCGCTGTACGCGGGGTTGATGGCCAACGTGACGGCGTACGAGGACCTCGCCCTGGAGGCCGCGCTGCGCGGTGGCCGGGACCGGGTCTTCCGGGCGCTGCTCTCGCATCCCCTGATCGGCCAGTACGAGTACGCCGAAGCCCTGACCGACCAGCTGATCGCGCACAACCGGGAGCACCTCGCGTGGGCCTGACCGCAAGTGTCCTCGCCATCGACGCGGGCAACAGCAAGACCGACGTCGCGGTCGTGGCGGCCGACGGGGAGATCCTCGCCACGGCCCGCGGCGGCGGGTTCCGGCCCCCGGTCGTGGGCATCGGGGCGGCCGTGGACAACGTCGCCGAGGCCGTCGTCCACGCCTTCGCGGACTCGGGGGTGAGCGCGGTCCGGCATGTGTCGGCCTGTCTCGCCAACGCCGACTTCCCGGTGGAGGAGGAGCAGTTGGCCGCCGCGCTGCACGCGCGCGGGTGGGGCACGAGTGTGGAGGTGCGCAACGACACGTTCGCGGTGCTGCGGGCGGGCATCCCCGAGCCGCGCGGCGTCGCCGTCGTGTGCGGGGCCGGCATCAACTGCGTCGGCATGCGGCCCGACGGCCGTACCGCCCGCTTCCCGGCGCTGGGCCGTATCTCCGGTGACTGGGGCGGCGGTTGGGGCCTGGCGGAGGAGGCCCTGTGGCACGCGGCCCGCGCCGAGGACGGCCGCGGCGGCCCTACGGCCCTGGCGCGCACGCTCCCGGCGTACTTCGGCATGGACTCGATGTACGACCTGCTCGAAGCCCTGCACCTCGAACACGTCGCGCACCGCCGCCGGCACGAGTTGACGCCGGTGCTGTTCGCGACGGCGGTGGACGGCGACCCGGTGGCCCGCTCCATCGTCGACCGGCTGGCCGAGGAGGTGGTGGCGATGGCGACGGTCGCGCTGACCCGCCTGGAGCTGCTCGACGAGGAGGCACCGGTGCTGCTCGGCGGCAGTGTCCTCGCCGCCCGGCATCCCCAACTGGACGACGGTATAAGGGAGTTGCTGGCCGCCCGGGCACCCAAGGCGGTGGCGACGGTGGTGACGGCGCCACCGGTCCTCGGCTCGGTGCTGCTGGGCCTGGACCACGTGGGAGTTCCGCCCGAGGCGCATGTGCGGGCGCGGGGGTACTACGAGCACTGACACCCGGGAACCGAACAGATTCCCACGGCGTATTCATGGACAAGGGGGCGGTGGGGGGCGTTGTGTGGTGCCGGAAATCCGGTCATCACGCTGCGATCCGATCAAGATCCAGTGAAGGCCCGTGCGGAATGTCAGTCCTGGCGGCGATACTTGCGGCGACGGGATGACCCTGGGGGAGGTCAGCGGTGACACAACCGCCGAAGAGCAGTACGGCGCCACCGGGCTCCGGTGTGCCCACGATGCCCGTGCTGCCACCGCAGCCGGGCCGGCCGGGGGCGCCCGCGCCCCGGCGTACGCCGGACGCGGAACCCGCGCGCCGTACGGCGATCGCCGAGGGCGTCGACCGGCTGCGCGCTGCGGCCGTCACCGAGCCGGGCCGGCTGCGGGCCATCGGCGCGCTGCTGGCCGTACTGGTGGTGGCGTTCGGCGCGGTCACCGCCTGGCAGACCAACAGCCGGGCCACCGCGGCCGACGACGTGCTCCACCACAGCCAGCCGCTCAGCTCGGACGCGGCCGACATCTACCGCTCGCTCGCGGACGCCAACACCATGGCGGCCACCGGATATCTGGCGGGTCTGCAGGAGACGCCGAAGACCCGCGCCACGTACGAGGGCGACATCAAGAGGGCCGCCGCGAAGCTGGTCACGGCCGCCGCCAACACCGACCCGGGCTCGTCGTCCGCGGCCATCATCACGGATCTCAACGAACTCCTGCCGCAGTACAAGGGCCTGGTCGAGTCGGCCCGCGCGAACAACCGGCAGGGCTTCCCGGTGGGCGGCGCCTATCTGCGCGCCGCGAACGACACCATGCAGAACAAGATGCTGCCGAAGGCCCAGCAGCTCTACCAGAACGAGAACGCGCGGCTGAGCACCGACTACGGGAACGCGAAGCCGTATCCGTGGTTCGCGATCGCCCTCGGGCTCGTCGCGCTCGGCGGTCTCGCCTGGGCTCAGCGGCGCAACTACCAGCGCACCAACCGGGTGCTGAACCACGGCCTGGTAGCCGCCTCCGCCACCACCGCGGTCGTCCTGCTGTGGGTGGTCGTCGGCCACACCTTCGCCCGCGCGGGCCTGAACGACTCCTACGACCACGGGGTCAAGTCGCTCAACGTGCTGCACGACGCCCGCATCGCCTCCCTGAAGGCGCGCAGTGACGAGAACCTGATCCTGATCAGCCGCGGTGCGGAGACGAAGAAGCTCGCGAACGACGAGGTCGTGGACGCCTACGACTGGGGCTACGACCACGAGATCGCCACACTGGGCAAGGGCCTGAAACTGGCCGACTCGCTCGCCGACGACTCCGCGGGCCGTAAGCCCGTCGCGGTCGCCAACAGTTCCATGCTGGTGTGGATCTCCCGCCACAAGCAGGTCAGCAAGGACAACACCGAGGGCGACTACCAGGCGGCCCGCGACGGTGTCATCGGCGCGAACGATGCGACGGCCGAGTGCTTCCAGGCCGTGGACGCCTCGCTGGAAACGGCGCTGGCCCACGAGACCAAGGAGTTCCAGCGGTCCGCGGGTGACGGCCTGGACGCCATGACCGGCCTCACCGTCGGCGCCGCGGTGCTCGCCGTGCTCGGCGCGGCCGGCGCCGTACTGGGCATCGGGCGCAGGCTGTCGGAGTACCGGTGAAAGGGGGCGTGACCATGCGAGCACGCAGTGACTTTCTTCGCCGCCTGAGGGCTGTACGACGCCTGCGGATCAGCCTGAGGGGCTGGGGCGGGGTGGGTGCGATGGCGGTCGTCTGCGTCCTCGCGGTCGCGTTCGTCCTGCTGCTGCCGCTCACCCAGTCGCGCGGCGAGGCCGGCGCGGACGCCGGCGGACAGCACATGACCCAGGGCGTCCAGGCCAGGGCCCCCAAGTGCGACGACAGCACCGTCCAGGACCAGAGCCCGCCCCCGTCGGACGCCGAGGGCACCACGGTCAAGGCCATCAAGGACCGCGGCTATCTGCTCGTGGGCGTCGACCAGAACAGCTACCGCTGGGGCTACCTCAACCCCAACGGCTCCGGTGACCTGGAGGGCTTCGACATCGATCTCGCCCACGCCATCGCCAAGGACATCTTCGGCAGCTCCTACACCCCGAACAAGGTCCGGCTCCTGGCCATCCCGACCGACCAGCGCATCCCGGCCGTCCAGAAGAAGCGCGTCGACATGGTCGTCCGCACCATGACGATCACCTGCGACCGCGCCGCGCTGGTCGCCTTCTCCGCCCCGTACTTCGTCACCGGCCAGCAGGTCCTGGCCCCGAAGGTGTCGTCGATCACGGGCTACAACGACACCCTCGCGAACAAGCGGGTGTGCTCGGCGGCGACCTCCACGGCGAACAAGCATCTGAACGCGGACAAGGGCCACAAGATCCCCGCCGGCGTCAAGATCATGGACCCCGTCCCCAACCAGCTGGACTGCCTGGTGAAGCTCCAACTCGGCGAGGCGGACGCGGTGGTGACCGACGGCGCGCTCGCCGCCAGCCAGGCCGCGCAGGACCCGACGGTGGAGCTGAAGGGCAGCCCCTTCACCACCGAGTACTACGGCGTGGCGATGAACCTGAAAGCCACCGATCTGGTACGCCGGGTCAACCGAATACTGGAGACCTACCGCACCGACCCCAACGGCTGGCGGGCGTCGTACGCGAAGTGGCTGCGGCCCACCCTGCCCCCGGACTCGACGTCGGCCAACCCGCCCGTACCGCACTACAAGTGACGGACCGTCAACCACCGAACCGAACAGACACGGACCACCGACGGAACACAACGCAGCGAGAGGTGATCGATGGGCGTCACGGGACCCCCCGGGCCGGTAATGGACCGGGACGAGGTGGACCGTGCGCTGGCGCGGCTCGGCGCGGAGCACGAGGCCATCGAGACCTCGCTCCTCGCCCTGCAGGACCACGCGGGCCGCAGACTACTCGAAGGCGCCGAGCTCACCGGCACCACCAAGGAGCGCTGGGCGGCCACCGAGGCGTCGATCACGCTGCTGTGGGCGTACTTCGACGCGTACACGGACGCGTTCCACGCCGCCCAGAGCATCCGTTCCCGGCGCCGCTGGTCCAGCCGTGAGGACCTGGTCGAGCTGACCGAGCTGCTGCGCGGCGAGTCCGTCACGGTCGCCGGATCCACCACGGCGACGGCCAACGCCGCGACGCTGACGGGCGGTTCGAGCAAACTCAGCCACCAGTTCTCGCTGAGCGCGCTGGTCGACGAGATGAACGAGCTGTACGCGACCTCTCTCGACCTGGTCGTCACGGCCGACGCGGTGTGGTCGGCGCTGCCCGCCCGGATCGATTTACTGGCCGCGGAGTTGCAGCGCACCCGGCAGCTGGCCCACTCGGTCGGCGTCCGCCCGGGCGAGCACCCGGCGGGCGACGACCTGGAGCGCATCACCACCACGCTGACCGAACTGCGCGAGCGGGTCATCTCCGACCCGCTGGCCTTCTGGGTGCGGGCGCAGGGCAGTTCGGCACCCGGCGGCGGCCGGCCCGACACCACGGTCTACGACCGGGAGGCGCGCGCGCTGGAGGAGGTGCGCCGGGAGATCGACGCGGTGCTGACCGTCCGGCAGGACGCCGAGGCGCGGCTGGTGAAGCTGCGGGACGTGCTCTCCCGCGCGGACCGCACGCTCGCCGAGGCGCGCACCGCGCGCGGTGAGGTCCTGGCGAAGATCGCGGCCACGGAGGTGCCGGTCGTCAGCGGACCGCCGACGGTGCTGCAGGAGCAGCTGTCGACGGCCGCGGAGTACCGCAGACACGCCCAGTGGCACCGGCTGTCGCCGCTCCTGGAGTCCCTGGAGCAGAAGGCGGAGGACGAACTGCTGCGCGCCCGCGAGTCGTTGACGGCGGTCACCCAGCCGCTGGCGGTCCGCGCGGAGCTGCGCGGCCGGCTCGACGCGTACAAGGCGAAGGTCGCCCGGCACGGCCTCGCGGAGGACCCGTTCCTCATCGAGCGGTACGACGCGGCGCGCCGCATGCTGTGGAGCGCGCCCTGCGACCTGCGCGTCGCGGAACAGGCGGTGCTGCGCTACCAGCACGCCGCCGCCGAGCAGTTGAGCGCTTCCCGGACCCCGCCGCAGGGCGGTCCCGAGGACTTGAGGGGGCCGGGCGCGTGAGTGACGAGGGAGAAGCGGGGTCGGTCATGAGTGAGGCACAGCGGAAGTGTCAGCGGCCCGGCTGCGAGGGGTCGTACGAGGACGTGGGCGGCGGCGAGCTGTACTGCGACACGTGCGGTCTCGCGCCGGTGGTGTCGGCCAACGGCGCGCTCGGTTCGCCGCCCACCGGGATGACCGGCGGCGGCAAGGGCTCGCGGGGTTCGGGCAGCAGTTCCCGTAGCAGCGGCCGCAGTTCGCGTACGTCCTCGCAGTCGTCCAAATCGCGGCGCTCGGTGTCGGGCCGACTCTCGCGCTCGGTGTCGGGCAGCTCCTCCGGCCGCTCGGTGTCGGTGCGCAGCTCCGGTTCGTCGTCGGCGTCCTCGACGCGCGGCCGGCTCGGGGTCGGTCTGGTGCAGGTGCCGGACGTGCCGCGGCCCGACCCACGCGCGATGGTCCTGGAGAACCCGGAGGTGCCCGAGCGCAAGCGGTTCTGCTCGCGCTCGGACTGCGGTGCGCCGGTGGGGCGGGCGCGCGGCGACAGCCCGGGGCGCACGGAGGGCTTCTGCACCAAGTGCGGCAACCCGTACTCGTTCACGCCCAAGCTGACCGGCGGTGACGTCGTGCACGGCCAGTACGAGGTCGTGGGCTGTCTGGCGCACGGCGGTCTGGGCTGGGTCTATCTCGCCGTGGACCGCGCGGTCTCCGACCGCTGGGTGGTGCTCAAGGGGCTCCTCGACACCGGCGACGAGGACGCGATGGCCGCCGCGATCTCCGAGCGGCGCTTCCTCGCCGAGATCGAGCACTCCAACATCGTGCGGATCTACAACTTCGTGGAGCACCTGGACCAGCGGACGGGTTCGCTCGACGGGTACATCGTCATGGAGTACGTAGGCGGCAAGTCCCTGAAGGAGATCGCCAACGACCGCCGTACGGCGACCGGGAAGCGCGATCCGCTGCCGGTGGAGCAGGCCTGCGCCTACGGCATCGAGGCCCTTGAGGCGCTCGGCCACCTGCACAGCCGCAACCTGCTGTACTGCGACTTCAAGGTCGACAACGCGATCCAGACCGAGGACCAGCTCAAGCTGATCGACATGGGCGCGGTGCGCAGAATGGACGACGAGGAGTCGGCCATCTACGGCACGGTGGGATACCAGGCGCCGGAGGTCGCGGAGATCGGCCCCTCGGTGGCGTCCGACATCTACACCGTCGGCCGCACCCTCGCCGTCCTCACCTTCGACTTCCAGGGCTACACGAACGTCTTCGTGGACTCGCTGCCCGACCCGGACAACATCGAGGTCTTCCGCCGCTACGAGTCGTTCTACCGGCTCCTGGTGCGCGCCACCGACCCGGACCCGGCCCGCCGGTTCGCCTCCGCACAGGAGATGGCCGAGCAGCTGACGGGGGTGCTGCGGGAGGTCGTCTCGCTGCAGACCGGCCGCGCCCGCCCGGCGCTGTCCACCCTGTTCGGCCCCGAACTCAAGGTCACGGACACGGAGTTGTTCCCGCAGCTGGACGAGGACGTCTCGCTCCTGGGGGCGCGGGTGGTGCGGCCCCGGAAGAAGGCGGCCACGCGCGTCGACGCCGCGCTGCCCGTCGCCGTGCCGCATCCCGTCGGCACCGCCGCCGCCAACGGGGCGGCCCATGGGTCGGCGGGTGCCACCCCGGACATCGTCAAGCAGGTCGACTCCCCCGCCGTGGCGCTCGCCCTGCCCGTGCCGCACGTCGACCCGACCGACCCCAACGCGGGCTTCCTGGCGGGGCTGATGACGACCGCCGCGACCGAGCTGCTCGGCGCCCTCGCGTCCGCGCCCTCGCCGTCCGTGGAGACCCGGCTGCGGCAGATCCGGGCCTGGCTGGAGAACGGCGACTCGTACACCGCGCTGGACGCCCTGGCGAAGCTGGAGGACGAGCGGCCCGACGACTGGCGGGTGGTCTGGTACCGGGGCGTGGCAGCCCTCGCGACCCGTGACTACGAGGCCGCCGCGCTGTCCTTCGACGCGATCTACGACGCCTTCCCGGGCGAGCCCTCGCCGAAGCTGGCCCTCGGGCTGTGCGCCGAGGTGCTGGGCCAGCTGGACAACGCGGCCGAGTACTACCGGCTGGTGTGGTCGACCGACCCGAGCTATGTGAGCGCGGCCTTCGGCCTGGCCCGCGTCCAGCTCGCGACCGGCGACCGCGCGGGGTCCGTACGGACGCTGGAGTCGGTCTCGGAGGCCTCGATCCACTACACGGCGGCGCGGGTGGCGGCCGTACGGGCGCGGCTTCGGCGGCGGACCGCGACGGCGGGCGACACGCCGTTCCTGGACGATCTGACCGCGTCCGCCGGACAGGTGGAAGCGCTGGAGGGATACGGTCTGGACGCGGTGCGGCGCGAGCAGTTGTCGGCCGAGGTCCTCGGCTGCGCCCTCGACTGGATACTCTCCGGAGGCCAGGGTTCCGTGCCGCCGACGCGGCGGGAACTGCTCGGCAACGAGCTGGACGAGCGGGGACTCCGCTTCGGCCTGGAGCGTTCGTACCGCACGCTGGCCCGGCTGGCACGGGGCGGCGAGGAGAGGATCGACCTGGTGGAACGTGCCAACCGTTACCGCCCCCGGACGTGGGTGTAGTTGATGTCCCAGATGCCCCAGCTGTCCGCCTGCCCGAGCTGCGAGGAGCCGCTCGAATCGGGTGACCGCTTCTGCGGTGCGTGCGGGTACGACCTGTCGGCCGTGCCCGCGCCGCCGGACGACCACCCGACGCTCACCATGAACGGCGCGGGTGCGCTCCCGCCCGAGGAGGCCACGGACGTGAACTGGCCCGTGATCCCCCCGCCGGAGGGCTCCGAGACCGCGCCGACGGTCCATCTGCCCACCGATCTGCCCGGCACCGACTCGGGCGGCACCCCGCTGCCGTCCAACTCCCCGCTGCCGCCGACCGGTTCACCGGTCTCCCCGGCCACGGGCGTACGGTTCGACCGACCGCCGGAGCCCGACGAGTACCCGCTCCAGGCGCCGGACCCGCGGGTCGCCGCCGATCTGCCGACCCCGGCCGAGGGCACCAAGGTGTGCGTGGCCTGCCGGTCGGGCCGGGTCGATCCGGACGGCTACTGCGAGAACTGCGGGCACGCCCAGCCCCGCGAACGCGACCACATGGAACAGGAGTCGGGCCCGCTCGCGGCGGTCAGCGACCGCGGGCTGCGCCACCATCGCAACGAGGACGCCTTCGCCGTAGGACAGTGCGCGCTGCCCGACGGGGCGCCCGCGCTGGTCGCGGTCGTGTGCGACGGGGTGTCCTCGGCGACCCGGCCCGACGCGGCCTCGCTGGCCGCCTCGCAGAAGGCCGGCGAGTCGCTGCTGGCCGCGCTGCCGCAGGGCACGCATCCGCAGCAGGCGATGCACGAGGCGATCATCGCGGCCTCGCACGCCGTCAACTCCCTTGCCGAGGAGCCCGCGACGGCCCGCGAGCACGCCCCGCACCAGAACGCGCCGGCCTGCACCCTGGTCGCCTCCGTCGTCACCCCGGCGCTGCTCGTGGTCGGCTGGGTCGGCGACAGCCGCGCCTACTGGATCCCGGTGGACCGCAGTTCACCGCCGGCCCGGCTCACCGAGGACGACTCGTGGGCGGCGCAGATGGTCGCCGCGGGCCTGATGAGCGAGGCGGAGGCCTACGCCGACGAGCGCGCCCACGCGATCACCGGCTGGCTCGGCGCGGACGCGTACGAACTGGAGCCGCACACGGCTTCCTTCAAGCCGGACCGGCCGGGTGTAGTGGTGGTGTGCACGGACGGCCTGTGGAACTACGCGGAGTCGGCCGAGGAGATGGCCGAGGTCGTGCCCCCCGATGCCATGGTCCGCCCGCTGCACAGCGCCCAGGTCCTGGTCGGTCACGCGCTGGACGGCGGGGGCCACGACAACGTAACAGTGGCCGTCGTGCCGTTCCCGGCCCCGCCGCAAGGGGCAGTAATCGGCTGAGGCCGCACAAACGGGGACGGTCTCGGACCGGAGGGGACCGGTCCGCTCATAGTCATCGCCCCATCCAGGTGGGGCACTTGAGGGGGATCAGAGTAGGCATGGCCAATTTCTCGAAGTCGAACGTGCCGCAGTTCTCGGTGGACGTGTACCAGAACGAGTACCTGCCCGAGGGCGGCCGTGAGGTCAACGCGATCGTCACCGTGACCTCGACCGGCGGCGGCACCGTGGGGAGCGCGGTCGCCGCGCCCCATCTGTACGCGCCCGGTCAGGGCCCGGACGCGGCCGTCGCGATCATGGTCGACTGTTCGGGGTCGATGGACTACCCGCCGACCAAGATGCGCAACGCCCGGGACGCCACCGCCGCCGCGATCGACACCCTGCGCGACGGGGTGCACTTCGCGGTGATCGGAGGCACCCACATCGCCAAGGAGGTGTACCCGGGCGGCGGCGCGCTCGCGGTCGCCGACTCCAGGACCCGCGACCAGGCCAAGCAGGCGCTGCGCAAGCTGAGCGCGGGCGGCGGCACCGCGATCGGTACCTGGCTGCGCCTCGCCGACCGGCTGCTGTCCTCGGCGGACGTCTCCATACGCCACGGCATCCTGCTCACCGACGGCCGCAACGAGCACGAGGCGCCGGAGGACCTGAAGGCCGCCCTCGACTCCTGCGCCGGACGCTTCACCTGTGACGCCCGCGGTGTCGGCACCGACTGGGAAGTGAAAGAAGTCACAGGGATCGCCTCCGCTCTGCTCGGCACGGCCGACATCGTCGCCGACCCGGCGAACCTCGCCGCCGACTTCACGAAGATGATGGAGACGGCGATGGGCAAGGAGGTCGCGGACGTCGCGCTGCGGCTGTGGACGCCGGTGGGCACGGCCATCAAGTTCGTCAAGCAGGTCGCGCCCAGGGTCGAGGAGTTGACCGACCGCCGCACCGAGGCGGGCCCGCGCGCCGGGGACTACCCCACCGGTTCCTGGGGAGACGAGTCCCGTGACTACCACGTCTGCGTCGAGGTCCCCGAGGCCGGCATCGGCCAGGAGATGCTCGCCGCCCGGGTCTCGCTGGTGGTTCCGCAGCCCGACGGAAGTTTCCAGAACCTGGGCGCCCAGGGGCTGGTGAAGGCCGTGTGGACCGACGACATGGTGGCGTCCACCTCCATCAATCCGCAGGTCGCGCACTACACCGGCCAGGCCGAACTGGCGGAAGTCATCCAACAAGGGCTCGATCTCCGCAAATCGGGAGATGTCGACGGAGCAACGGCCAAACTGGGGCGGGCGGTTCAGCTCGCCAGCGTCTCCGGAAACGCGGATACTGCGAAACTGCTTGCGAAGGTGGTGGACGTGGTCGACGCCGCGGCAGGTACTGTGCGACTGAAGGCGAAGGTCGCGGAGGCCGACGAGATGACTCTCGAGACACGGTCCACAAAGACTGTTCGTGTAAAGAAGTGACCTAGCCGGCACCACCCGTGAGACCTAGAACGACCCTGTGAGAAAGGGGGACGCGCCGACATGCCGACCTGCCCGAACGGACACCAGTCGGGTTCCGACGACTGGTGCGAGGTCTGCGGTCACCGCATGGCCGGTGCCGTACCCCCGCCCCCTCCACCGCCCCCCGGCGGCGGCTACGGCTTCCCGCCGCCCGCGCGCCCCGGCAACGGGCCGAGTGCCGAGGCCGAGCTCTGCCCGCAGTGCCGCACGCCCCGTGAGGGCGGTGCGCCCTTCTGCGAGGAGTGCCGGTGGAACTTCCTCACCAACACGGCGACCTCCTACACCCCGGCGGCCCCGCGCCCGTCGAACCCCGGCCCGAGCCCGGCGGCCCGCTTCCAGCAGCCGCCGCCCGGTCCGACGTACGGCGGTGACTCCTACGAGTACCAGGGCTCGCGCCCCTCGCAGATGAACCGTCCGGCCGAGCCGATACCCCCCTTCGGCAGCGAGCCGACCAACCGGTCGGGGAGGCCGGGGAGTGCGGGTGGTCCCGGAGGACCCGGGGGCGCTGGTGGTCCTGGGAGTCCGAACGGCCCCGGTGGTTTCGGTGGGGAGCGGCAGCAGGGTGGGCCCGGCGGTCCGGGCGGGGCGCAGGGCTTCGGCGGCGAACGGCCAGGCGGACCGGGCAGTCCCGGTGGCCCGGGCGCGCAGGGCTTCGGCGGTGAGCGGCAGGGCGGCCCCGGTGGGCCTGGTGGTCCCGGCGGCCAGGGTTCGCAGGGCTTCGGCAATGAGCGGCAGGGTGGCCCCGGCGGCTCCCAGGGCTTCGGCGGCGAGCGGCAGGGCGGTCCTGGCGGTCCGTCGGGCTTCGGCGGGGAACGTCAGGGCGGTGGCCCGGGCGGCTCCTCCGGCTTCGGTGGTGAGCGCCAGGGCGGCGGTCCCGCGCCCTTCGGCGGCAACGACCCGTCCGGTCCGCCACGGCCCTTCGGCAGTGACCCCGCAGGCCCGCCTCCTCCCCCTCCCTTCGGCAACGAGGCGTCCGGTCGGCGGCCGTTCGGCAATGAGCAACCCCCGGGCCCCGGCGGCCAGTTCGGCAACGAGCGCCCCGGTCAGGGCGACTTCGGCGGTGGCCGTCCCGGTGCGTTCGGCGGCGAGCGGCAGGGCGGCGGCCCCGGCGGCGCGCAGGGCTTCGGCGGCGACCCGTCCGGTCCGCCGCGGCCGTTCGGCAACGAGCCCTCGAACCCGCGGGGTCCCTCCAACTTCGGCCCCGACCCCTCGCGGCCGGTCCCGCCGCCCGGACCCACACCCCCCGCGGGCCCGGGTCAGACCAGCGGCGCCCCGCAGGCCTTCCAGCAGTCCGCCCCGCCGGCCCCGCCCGGATTCCCGCAGGAGACGAGCCGTCCGCAGCAGGGCGGCCCGTCCTTCGGCGGCGGTGACGACGACTGGGTGATCTCCCCGCCGACCCCCGGCTCCCCGGGCGGTCCCGGCGGTCCCGGACAGGGCGGCTACGGCTACCCGCAGCCCGGTTCCACCCAGGCCCCGCCCCCGCCCCGCCCGGCGTACCAGCAGCCGACGACCTGGCTGGCGACGATCGGCCCGGACCGCGAGTACTTCATGGCGATGATGCAGCGCTCGGGCCCGGAGGCCGCGGGTCTCAACCTGCCCGCGTACTCCCCCGAGCAGCAGCGCCAGCTCACCGGCAACCAGATCACCATCGGCCGCCGCCGGCACTCCACCGGCGAGTCCCCCGACATCGACCTGTCGGTGCCGCCGGAGGACCCGGGCGTCTCGCACCAGCACGCGGTACTGGTCCAGCAGCCCGACGGCAGCTGGGCGGTCGTCGACCAGAACTCGACGAACGGTACGACGGTCAACGGCGGCGAGGAGCCCATCCAACCCTTCGTCCCGGTGCCCTTGCAGGACGGGGACCGGGTGCACGTGGGCGCGTGGACGACGATCACGGTCCGCAGGGGCTGAGGCCGGGACCGGTCAGCGGAGGGGCCAGCGGTACGGCCCCTCCGGATCGTCCAGCCACGCCCGCACCCGGCCGCCCTCGACCGTGACGCCGTAGCGCTCGCGCCCGGGCCGCAGCTCGCGCTCCCACAGCTCGTGCGCGTCCTGCGGGTCGAGGGTGCCGTGCGTGAGGGTGAGCAGGAAGCGGAGGAGTTCGTGGTCGGCGGACCGGTGCGGGATCTCGTCCGCCGGGTCGGGACCGGTGCCGCGCAGGGGCACGAAGTACGCGGCGGTGTCCAGGAAGCGGCCCTCGGCGTACTCCGCGTCCCGCACGGTGAGCGCGATCAGTCCGGTGGCGAGCGGGGCCAGGATCCGGGCGCCGGGGCTGCACCGGGCGAGCCAGGCGGGCGGCACCGAGGGCAGGGCGCAGGTCGCGATGATCCGGTCGTAGGGCGCGTGTTCGGGGACTCCGCGGGCGCCGTCGCCGGTGACGACTCTCGGGCGGTACCCGGCGTCGGCGAGATGGGCGCGCGCGGACTCGGTGATCTCCGGTTCCAGGTCGACGGTGGTCACCAGGCCGTCGCCGAGCCGGTGGGCCAGCAGCGCCGCGTTGTAGCCCGTGCCCGCTCCGATCTCCAGCACCCGGCAGCCGTCCGTCACCGCCAGTTCGACGAGCATCCTGGCCATCAGCGAGGGCTGGCTGCTGGACGACACCAGTTCCCCGTCGCGCAGCCGGGTGGCCAGCGGGGCGTCGGCGTACACCCCGCGCAGCCAGCGCTCCCGGACGCGCGGATCGGGACTGCCGGCCCACAGCCGCTCGTAGCCGCCGGCCACACCGACGTAGTAGTACGGCACGAAGAGGTGCCGCGGCACCGCCTCGAACACCGCCCGCCACCCCGGGTCCGCGTCCCACACCCCGCTCAGCCCGATCCGCCGCACCAGCTCCGCCCGCGCGGGGCCGGCCACGGCGTCCAGTTCCCTGCCGAGAGCGTGCGCGCCCATACCTCCACTGTCCTGCGGTCCGGCCGGAGAGGCGAGCGGTCCTAAGTCCGAAGTCCTCCGCCACGGCGTCTGAGACCATGGGAGCGTGAAAGAGATTCGGCGCGGCACGCTTCAGGAGCAGACCTTCTACGAGCAGGTCGGCGGGGAGGAGACCTTCCGTCGGCTCGTTCACCGTTTCTACGAGGGTGTCGCCGGGGACCCGCTGCTGAAGCCCATGTATCCGGAGGAGGACCTGGGCCCGGCCGAGGAGCGCCTGACCCTCTTCCTGATCCAGTACTGGGGCGGTCCCACGACGTACAGCGACAACCGCGGCCACCCGCGACTGCGCATGCGCCACGCCCCGTTCCAGGTCGACAGGGCCGCGCACGACGCCTGGCTGAAGCACATGCGGGTCGCCGTCGACGAACTCGGCCTGTCCGAGGAGCACGAGCACACGCTGTGGAACTACCTGACGTACGCGGCCGCCTCGATGGTGAACACAGAGGGCTGAGCACAGCAGGCCGAGCACCGCAGGCTGAGCACGGCAGGCCGAACGCGGAGGGCTGAACGCCCTTCGCCGCGCGGGGAGTCGGACGGCGCGCTCAGCGCACGCTGACGCCGAGTGCGCCGACTCCCGCCCTGCGTACGGCGATCGAGCCGTACGGCGTGCGCAGCCGCAGCCAGGCACCGGACGAGAAGAGGCCCGGCTCCCCGCCGGGGCGCAGGAATCCGAGCGACTGGGCGGCGTGCACCGCACGCACCGGCAGCGAGGTCTCCCCGACCGTGCGGGACCAGATCTCCCGCCCTATGCGGTCGAGTTCGGTGCGGGTACGCCCCTCGGGCGCCAACTCCTGCGTACGGGACCGGAATTCGGCGACCCCGGCGGCGATCATCCCGCGCAGCGCCTGCGGTCCGGGCAGCCCGGACTCGGGAGCCCAGCCGCCGCGCGGCGGCAGCACCCCGGCCCACGGCGGGCCGGTCACCGCGGCCGGCACCCGGGCCGTGGCCGCCGACTCGTCGAGGGATTCCAGGAGTTCACCGGCGGAGACGGTCACGTCGAGCGCGGCGTCGAGGCCGTTCTCGTACGGCTTGGCGAGGCGCACCGCGCGGATGGCGAGCACCTCGAAGGACGGCGGACGCCCGAAGACGGCGAGGGCCGTGCCGGCCGCCTGGAGGCGGACCGCGGCGGCTCGGTCGTAGTGGAGCAGTCGGGAGAGGAAGGCCGCGAGGTCCGCCGCCTCCCCTTCGTCGGCGAGGTGGAGGACCGTCATGCGGCGACGGCCTCCTCCTCGGCGTCGTCCCGGTACCCCTCCAGGAACTCGCGTTCCTCGGCGGTGATCCGGCGCGGCCGTTGTGCCTCGAAGTCGAACGGCACGATGACCGTGGAGGCACGGACGTAGACCTGGTCGCCGTCCTTCACCTCGTAGGTGAGGGTGAAGGACGCCGCCCTGATCTCGGTGACCCACAGCTCGATGTCGACCGGGTGGTGCCGGTGGACGAGCTGGCGTTTGTAGTCGATCTCGTGGCGCGCCACGACCGAGCCCTGCTGGAAGTCCTTGTCCGGGCGGAACAGGAAGTCGATACGGGCTTCCTCCAGGTAGCGGAGGAAGACCACGTTGTTGACGTGGCCGTACGCGTCCATGTCCGCCCAGCGCAGTGGGCAGCGGTAGATGTGGCGCAAGAAGATCAGCCCCGGGTCAGCTTCTTGTAGGTGGCACGGTGCGGACGCGCCGCGTCCGGGCCGAGCCGCTCGACCTTGTTCTTCTCGTAGGACTCGAAGTTGCCCTCGAACCAGAACCACTTGGAGTCACCCTCGTAGGCGAGGATGTGGGTGGCGACCCGGTCCAGGAACCACCGGTCGTGGGAGACGACCACGGCCGCACCCGGGAACTCCAGCAGCGCGTTCTCCAGCGAACCCAGGGTCTCGACGTCGAGGTCGTTCGTCGGCTCGTCGAGGAGGAGCAGGTTGCCGCCCTGCTTGAGGGTGAGCGCGAGGTTGAGGCGGTTGCGCTCACCGCCCGAGAGGACGCCGGCCGGCTTCTGCTGGTCGGGGCCCTTGAAGCCGAACGCGGAGACGTAGGCGCGGGAGGGCATCTCGACCTGGCCGACGTTGATGTAGTCCAGCTCGTCCGAGACGACGGCCCACAGCGACTTCTTGGGGTCGATGTTCTCGCGGCTCTGGTCGACGTAGGAGATCTTGACGGTCTCGCCGACCTTGATGGAACCGGAGTCCGGGGTCTCCAGGCCCTGGATCATCTTGAAGAGGGTCGTCTTGCCGGCGCCGTTCGGGCCAATGACGCCCACGATGCCGTTGCGCGGGAGCGTGAAGGAGAGGTCGTCGATGAGGACCTTGTCGCCGAAGGCCTTGGAGAGGTTGCTGACCTCGACGACGATGGAGCCCAGGCGCGGGCCCGGCGGGATCTGGATCTCCTCGAAGTCCAGCTTCCGCATCTTGTCCGCCTCGGCGGCCATCTCCTCGTAGCGCGACAGACGCGCCTTGGACTTGGCCTGACGCCCCTTGGCGTTGGACCGCACCCAGTCCAGCTCTTCCTTCAGGCGCTTGGCGCGCTTGGCGTCCTTCTGGCCCTCGACCTTGAGGCGGGAGGCCTTCTTGTCGAGGTAGGTGGAGTAGTTGCCCTCGTAGGGGTGGGCGCGGCCGCGGTCGAGTTCGAGGATCCACTCGGCGACGTTGTCCAGGAAGTACCGGTCGTGGGTGACGGCTACGACGGTGCCGGGGTACTTCGCGAGGTGCTGCTCCAGCCACTGGACGGACTCGGCGTCCAGGTGGTTGGTGGGCTCGTCGAGCAGCAGCAGGTCGGGGGCTTCGAGCAGCAGCTTGCAGAGCGCGACGCGGCGGCGCTCACCACCGGAGAGGTTGGTGACGGGCCAGTCGCCGGGCGGGCAGCCCAGGGCGTCCATGGCCTGCTCCAGCTGGGTGTCCAGGTCCCACGCGTTGGCGTGGTCCAGGTCCTCCTGGAGCTTGCCCATCTCGTCGAGCAGGGCGTCGGAGTAGTCGGTCGCCATCAGCTCGGCGACCTCGTTGAAGCGCCTGAGCTTGCCCATGATCTCGGCGGCGCCGTCCTGCACGTTCTCCAGGACCGTCTTCGACTCGTCGAGCGGGGGCTCCTGGAGCAGCATGCCGACGCTGTAACCGGGCGACAGGAAGGCGTCGCCGTTGGAGGGCTGCTCAAGCCCCGCCATGATCTTGAGAACGGTGGACTTACCGGCACCGTTAGGTCCGACCACACCGATCTTCGCGCCGGGCAGGAAGCTCAGCGTCACATCGTCAAGGATGACCTTGTCGCCGTGCGCCTTGCGCGTCTTGCGCATGGTGTAGATGTACTCAGCCAAGAGAAACCGTCCGGCAGCTTGAAATCTGGAGTGGGCAGATGTAGTCCATACTGCCTGACCCCTGCCCCTCGGGGGAAACGCGTATGGACAACGGGGCTGTGAGCTGGGGCTTGGTCGTCTGCCGTACCGCTCAGCCCTGCTGCCCGGGCTTGCGGTCCCGCAGCAGGATCAGGGCCGTGGCGCCGATGCCGACCAGGCCGAGGGCGACGACCGTGATCATCGGGGTGATGGTGGAGCCGCCCGTCTCGGCGAGGTTGGTGTCGGCGGCGGTGCCGCCCACCGTGGCGGGGCTGGGCTCGCTGAGCGTCTGCGTCACGGCGCCGCCCGCGTCGCTCTGCGTCCGGCAGTCGAGGACCCCGGCGAACCGCTTCTCGTAGCCGTGCGGCGCCGTGATCGTGAAGTCGTACGCCTGGTCCTCCTGGAGCGGGATCGTCACCGTCTGGGAGTCCCCGGCGTCGATGCCGTGCTCGACCCCCATGAGATCGAAGGTGAACGTCGCGTCGCCCTCGTTGGCCGCGGTGATGTCCAGGCCGCCCTCGACGCAGTTCTTCCGCGCCGACAGTGCCGGTACGGCCCCCGTCTTCGCCCAGTCCGCGTCGGCGGCCGCGGAGACCGTCGACTCGCTGGAGCCGGCGAGGATCTGCGTCTGGCTCCTGTTCTCCGAGGTGAAGGCCCGGCCGACGGGCACGGTGGTGGAGGCCTGCACGGTCAGCTCGGCCGACCCGTCCGCCGCGTCCTCGGGGACGTCGAAGAAGACCTGGCCGCCGTCCGCCGCTGACGTGACGGCCTTGCCGTCCTTGTCGACGATCCGCACCCCGGTCGTGACGGCGTCCGCGGGCGGTGTCAGCGTCACTCCGTTCGCGTTGGTGTGCACAGTGACCGGGCCGATCCGCTCGCCGGGGTGGCCGGAGACCGCGGGCGGGTCGAGGGTCAGCGAGGCCTGCGGCTCCGCCACGTCACGCGCGCTCTTCTGCAGATAGTCCGCGAGCTTCTCGGCCTGCGGGTCGACCGCGTCGACGTCGGCGCCGTCCGAGTAGCGCCAGATGGCCACCTGGGTGCCGGCCGCCGCGTCGCTCTCGGTCAGGCCCTTGGTGCCGGCCTTCGCGGAGAGCGCCGCGAGGTCGTTCACCTGCGGGTAGGAGTGCTGCAGGATCCAACTGATCCTGCCCGCGCTCTTGTTGGTGCCCAGCGATGTGCCGCTCCACGCGGTCTCGTGGTACTTGGCGTCGCGCTGGGTGGGGTTCCGGAGATCGACGCAGTACGTCTGCAGGGTGCCGCCGCCGTCCACCGACATCTCGAACAGGCCCGCGGAGACCTGCACATCGCTGCCGCCGGCGTCGTGGATCACGGCGTCGCCGTACGTCTTGAGCCCGCCTATCGTGGCCGTCGCCCCGCCCTGGGTCTGCGGTGTCTCGTCGGCGACGGCCAGGCCCGCGCCGGCCAGCACACCGGCGGCGACGAGTCCGCACGCCCAGGTCGCGGCGACGAAGCGCACGGCGCCCCGGCCACGTACTGACAGCGCGGAGAAGACAGACAACGCAGAAGACACGGAATTCCCCTTCGAGCAGGACCCATGGGCGTGGGGGGCGTGGCGTGGTCCCACCAGCAGAATCTGTAGCGCCGAGAGCTGTGCCCGAGCTATGTCCGGCATCCTAGGGACGCGGGCGCACCACGTTCTCCAGTCGGGTGATCCGATAACCGTTCCGAATCGGAATCGTTATCGCCAAGATCACCCGCGAGCGTGGCTTATCGACAAATCCACCGAGCCATTCGGAACGCATTCATCGATAAGCCGCGGAAAAGCCGTAGTTCGATCAGCTCGGGGCATTCACTGACATCACGTCACCGCGACCGGCTCGGCCCGGCGCTGCCGGTCCGGTTGCTCGGTGGCGTCGGCGGAATCCCCGGCCGGGGTCTGCCAGTCGGGCTCGGGCCGGGGCGGAGAGGCCGCCGTGTCCGGCCTGTTGGCCCGCCGGAAGGCAGAGGTGCCGCGCGCCAGGTCGTGGCCGATCGCCACGGCGTCGAGATCCACCGAGGAGCGGTTCGGCTGCCCCTCGCGCGCCTCCTCGCGGACCTTCAACCGGCCCTGGACGAGGACCGGGTCACCGACCGTCAGCGACGCCGCCACGTTCGTGGCCAGCTGCCGATTGGCCCACACCGTGAAGAAGTTGGTGTGGCCGTCCGTCCACGCACTCTTCTCTCGGTCCCAGTAGCGCGAGGTCACCGCGAGCCGGAACCGCGCCGACGGTCCGGTCGCCATGTCCCGGTAGATCGGCTGGGTCGCTACGTTCCCGACCGCGCACACCATCGTCTCGTTCATCGCGTGTCCCTCCCTGACCCGGCCCCGCGAGGCCGGGCGAAAACGCGTACGGGCCCGTCCCGTACGGCTGCAGTCAGACTGCCTCCGCCGAGCCGGGCCCGCTGCGCCCTGTGCACCGCCGCCCACCTGTGGAAAACCTCATCACCCGGACGAGCGAACGACGTTCGGACCGAGGTTCACCCGGCCCCGACCCCGGCCCCCGTGACCCGCGCGTACTGCTCCCGCACCTCCCGGTACCGCAACAGCTCGGCGGCCAGCGGATCGAGCACCCGCGCCCGGCCGCAGCCCGCCGCGGCCTCCCGCAGTCGCCGCTCCGCGTCGAGGCCGTAGCGCCGGGCGGGTCCGCGGGCCGCCATCCGGCAGCTCCACTCGACGAGCGGGCCGCCGATGATGCCGGCCACCATCAGCAGCACCGGCACTCCCAGGTTCGGCGCCATGAACCCGATGATCTGGCCCAACAGCCATAGTCCGCCGACGACTTGGAGGATCGTCATGGACGCCTGCGCCAGTACGGCCGCCGGCCACCACCCCGGCCGCGGTGGGCGCCCCACCGGCAGCCCGGCCCGCGCCGCCAGCTCGTCCAGCGCCTCGGGCAGCCCTTGCGCCCCGCGTACGGCCGCCTCCCGCACCGCCTGCGCCCAGGGCGCGGGCAGCCCACCGGAGGCCCGGTCGGCGACCGTACGGACCGCCTGTTCGACGCGCTGGCGTGCCGTGGCCTCCTCGTCCGGCTGGGCGCGGACGGGCAGTCGGCCGGTGGTCGGTTCGCGCCGGTCGTTGTACCAGCGCCACAGCCGCAGCCAGGGTGTGCCGCAGGCCCGGTTGGCGTTGCGCAGCCAGGCGCGTTCGGCCGCCTCGCCCGCCGCGGTGGCGCCCACCGAGTCCGCGAGCCGCGCGGCGAACTCGTCCCGGGCCTCCTCGCTGAGCCCGGTGCGCCGCCCCGTGGCGTAGACGGGCCGCAGCCGCCAGGCCGCCGCGTCGACATCGGCTGAAATTCGCCGTGCCGCGGCTCCACGATCCGCCACGAACTGGCCCAGAACCTCCCGCAGTTCGGGGATGCCGTCACCGGTGAGCGCGGACAGGGAGAGCACGGTCGCGCCGGGTTCGCCGTACTCCCCCAGGGCGATCCCGTCCTCGTCGAGCAGCCGCCGCAGATCGTCGAGGACCTGGTCGGCCGCCTCCCCGGGGAGCCGGTCGATCTGGTTGAGGACGACGAACATGACCTCCGCGTGGCCCGCCATCGGCCGCAAGTAGCGCTCATGGAGGATCGCGTCGGCGTACTTCTCCGGGTCGACGACCCAGATGACCGCGTCGACGAGGGCCAGCACCCGGTCGACCTGTTCGCGGTGCGCGACGGCCGCCGAGTCGTGGTCGGGCAGGTCCACCAGGACGAGCCCGCGCAACTGGGCCTCCATCTCGGCGCTCTGGAGGGGCCGCCTGCGCAGTCGTCCCGGGATGCCGAGCCGGTCGATGAGGGTGGCCGCGCCGTCGCTCCAGCTGCACGCGATGGGCGCGGCGGTGGTCGGCCGTCGTACGCCGGTCTCCGAAATGGCCACTCCGGCGAGCGCGTTGAAGAGCTGCGACTTGCCGCTGCCGGTGGCGCCCGCGATGGCGACCACGGTGTGCTGCCCGGAGAGCCTGCGCCTCGCGGCGGCCTCGTCGAGGACCCGCCCGGCCTCCGCGAGAGTCCCGCTGTCGAGCCGGGTCCTGGAGAGCCCCACCAGTTCGCGCAGCGCGTCGAGACGGGACCGCAGCGGCCCGTCGTACGCCAACGGGGCCGGGACGTTGGCGGTGTGGTGCGCGGTGTGCGCCGCCTGCCGGGAGGCCCTGATCTCCACGGCGGCGGCCTGCTGCGCGGCGGTGGCCTCGTTGACCCGCCGCGCGATGAGCCCGTCGTCCCAGGAGCCGGTCGATTCCTCGGAGTCGGCCGGGTCCGCGGACTCCCTGGGTTCCGTACGGCTGGAAACGTCGGCCCGCACGCGCGCGTGGTCGTCGGTGTCCTCCGGGTCACCGATTTCCTGTGCGTCCTCTACGGGAGGGGGGTTTTCGGGGCGCTCGTCCTTGGCGTCCGCGGCGCGGCCGTCGTCGGCATGGTCGGCGTGGTCCATCTCGTCCGTGTGGTCCTGGTCAGTGACGGCAGTCACCGGTCACCTCTCCTTCTGCAGTACGGACAGCGCGGCGATGAGTTCGGCCTGGGGTTCGGGGTGCACGTCGAGGGCGTCGAGCGGGGCGAGCCGGCGTTCGCGCTCGGTGTGCACGACCCGGTCCACGTGGTCGTTGAGGAGCCGTCCGGCCCGGTCGCGCAGCCGCAGCGCGCCGTGGGCGCCGATCCGCTCGGCGAGCCCCTCGCCCGCGGAGCGCGCCCTGCGGCCGCCCAGCAGCGCGGTGGCGACGAGGGCGGCGACCACCTCGGGGTCGGGGGCGATGCTCCGTTCGAGGTCGGCGACCTCCTCCTCGGCGTACTCCTCCAGCTCGCGCCGCCACCGTCGCACGGCCATTCCGATGCGGTGCTCGGCGCTCTCCAGCGAGGGGTCGCGGTCGGTGAGTTCGGGGGCGCCCGCGGCCGGTTCACGGCGCCAGGCGTCGTCGACGCGTTCGTCGGCGGCGGTGACGGCGCACAGGAGCAGGGCGGCGAGGCTTTCGGCGAGGGCGTCGAGGAGTTCACCGGCGGAGCAGTCGAGCGGGAAGGCGCGCCAGCGCTTCAAGGCGTCCCCGGCGAGCACGGCCCCGCCCTGCAGACGACCCCGCACGCGCGCGTGCTCGCTGTCGTACGCCCCGTCGACGGCGGCCGTGAGCCGCAGCGCGGCGGCGTACTGGGCGGCGGCGGCACCGGCCAGCTCGGGCATCCGCGACTTCAGCGAGTCGAGGACGCCGTAGGCCGTGCGCGCCATCGACTGGTGCCGGGCACCGGGGTCCTGGGCCTGCTGCACGAGCCAACTCCGCAGTGTCGCCACGGCGCTGGCCGGGAGCAGACCCCCGCCCCAGGCGGACTCGGGGAGTTCGGGCACCGTGAAGCGCGGTACGTCGCCGAGCCCGGCCTTGGCGAGGAGGGCGCCGTACTGCCTGGACACCTCGGACACCACCTGGTGGGGCACCCGGTCGAGGACGGTCACCAGGGTCGCGTTGTGCTCCTTGGCGCTGCGCAGCAGATGCCAGGGCACGGCGTCGGCGTAGCGGGCGGCCGTGGTGACCATCACCCAGATGTCGGCCGCGCAGATCAGTTCGGCGGCCAGCACCCGGTTGTCGGCGACCAGGGAGTCGATGTCGGGCGCGTCCAGGAGGGCGATTCCGCGCGGGAGGGAGTCGGCGGTCTCGACCCGCAACACGCGCATACCGTCCTCACCGGGGAGGAGCAACTCGTCCCCCGGGTCCTGATGGGGCACCCACACGCGCGTGAGGTCGGGCAGCACGCGCATCCCGCTGAACCAGTGATGGTCCTCCGGATGGCAGACGAGCACCGGTGTGCGGGTCGTCGGCCGCAGCACGCCGGCCTCGCTGACCCGGCGCCCCACAAGGGAGTTGACGAGCGTCGACTTGCCCGCGCCGGTGGAACCGCCGACCACGGCCAGCAGGGGCGCTTCGGGCTCTTTCAGGCGGGGCACCAGATAGTCGTCGAGCTGGGCGAGCAGTTCGTCGCGGTTGGCACGCGCGCGTGGAGCCCCCGCGAGGGGCAGCGGGAAGCGTGCGGCGGCGACACGGTCGCGCAGGGCGGAGAGTGCGTCGAGCAGCTGAGGCCGTACGTCCAAGGTCACCACATGTGAAGAATGCCCAATTTTGGGGGAATTCTGAAGCATATGAGCATGTCTGCGCGCCGACAGAACACAACGGACGGAAGGGATGACTGGGGCATGGGCACAGTCCAGGCATAACGAGTGCACAACACCCGTGGCGCGGCGCACCAAAAGCGATGCACGATTCGTACCTGCCTGCGATTATCAGGACCGCTTCACTGAACCTCCACATCGAGCCACGGAGGGGAAGCAACAGGGACAAGGACCCGGGAGCCCTATCCTTGTCCCCGGCAACGTCACGGACCGGCCCACACCCGGGCACACCACGACCGAGGCCACCACACCCGGCCCCCGTAGCTCAGTGGATAGAGCAGGCGCCTTCTAAGCGCTTGGCCGCAGGTTCGAGTCCTGCCGGGGGCGCAAACACCCTCTCACCAGCAAGAGCAGTGAGGGGCTTTTTCATGCCGGGACCCCACAACACCTTGCGGCCAAGCGCCTTGGTGACGCACGGAGTGGCAGCACCCGAATGCCGAACGGACTCGCGCGCACGTCCCGGCCGCCCCACCTCCCCGTCTCCACAGCGCCCCCTCCTCCCCCTCCCCGATCACCCCCACGTTTCCCCCCGATTTCCGTTACGCCCCAATGGACACGTAATGGTCAAGACTTGCCCCCGAACGCTTGTGGGGTTCCCCATGGGCATCGATCATTGGCCGAATCCCGCCCCTCGTCCCCGCAGGAGCCCCCGGTGGCCGCTGGTCAGACAGCTTTTGAGCCGGCCGACATGCCGACCGCAGTACAGACGGAGCGGCAGAAGCTGCGCAAGCACTTCGGCCGTTTCGACATCCTCTTCTTCCTTCTCTGCACCATCGTCGGCGTGGACACGATCGGCACGGTCGCCTCCTCCGGCGCCGAGGCGTTCACCTGGCTCATCGTGTTGGCCGTGGTGTTCTTCATCCCCTCCGCGCTGCTGACCGCCGAGCTCGGCGCCGCGTTCCCGGAGGAGGGCGGCCCCTACATCTGGACGAGCCGCGCCTTCGGCCGCCTCGCGGGCGCCGTCAACAACTTCCTGTACTGGATCACCAACCCGGTCTGGCTCGGCGGCACCCTCGCCGTCGCCGCCGTCACCGCCTTCACGACCTTCTTCAACGACGGCAAGGACCTGAGCACCCCGGCCTTCTACGCCTTCGCCCTCGTCTTCATCTGGGTGGGCGTCCTCGCCGCGATCCTCTCCTTCGACGTCGGCAAGTGGATCCCCACCATCGGCGCCTGGAGCCGCTTCGTCCTCCTCGGCGTCTTCACGGTCACGGTCGTCGTCTACGGCATCGAGCACGGCCTGCACGGTTTCGGCGCCGGCGACTTCTCCCCGACGTACGCCGGCTTCGTACTCCTCGTGCCCGTCCTGATGTTCAACTACGTCGGCTTCGAGCTGCCCAACACCGCGGGCGACGAGATGACCGACGCCCAGAAGGACGTGCCGTACGCGATCTTCCGCAGCGCCGCCCTGTCCGTGCTCCTCTACGCGCTGCCCATCCTCGGCATCCTGCTGGTCCTTCCCGTCAAGGCCATCACCGGCCTAGGCGGTTTCCTCGACGCGATCCGTCAGGTCTTCACCGTCTACGGCGGCGACGTGGCCGCGGACGGCACGGTCACCAGCAGCGGCGCGGGCACGGTGCTCGGGGACATCGCGGCGGTGCTGTTCATCCTCACCGTGCTCTCCTCCGGCGTCACCTGGGTGATGGGCTCCGACCGCGCCCTCGCCGTCTCCGGCTACGACGGCGCCGCGCCCCGCTTCCTCGGTGTCATCTCCAGCCGCTTCGGCACACCGGTCCGGGTCAACATCCTCAGCGGGCTGGTCTCCACGCTCGTCCTGGTCCTGGCCCACGAGCTCACCGACGGCAGCGCGGCCAAGCTCTTCGGCGCCGTCCTCGGCCTCGCCATCTCCACCACGCTCATCAGCTATCTGGGCATCTTCCCGGCCCTCGCGGTACTGCGCCGCAAGGCCCCGGACGTCCCCCGCCCCTACAAGGCACCCGCCCCCGTCCTGATCAGCGTGGTACTCACCCTGCTCATCCTGTTCGCCAGCGTGCAGCTGATCGCCCCGGGAGTCGGTGACCACTGGTTCAGCGGCGCCTACCTCCCGGACGGCTGGACCCACGCCGAGCGTGTGAAGTACCTCCTCACGGAGGCCGTGCCGCTCGTCGGGTTCATCCTCCTCGGCGTCCTGTTCTGGGCCCTGGGCAAGCCGACCCGCACGGCGAACGCGCTGGCCAAGGAGTAGCGTTTCTCCGTGACCTTGCGCTGTGTTGTCCTGGACGACTTTCAGGACGTGGCGACCGAACTCGCCGACTGGTCGCCCGTCGAGGATGCGGTGGAGGTCGTCAGCCTGCGGGAACACCTCGACGGCGAGGGCGAGTTGACCGCCGCCCTCGCCACCGCCGACATCGTGGTCACCCTGCGCGAACGCGTCCGCTTCCCCGCCTCGCTGTTCGCCCGACTCCCCCGGCTGAAGCTGCTGATCGCCTCCGGCATGCGCAACACGGTCATCGACTACGCCGCCGCCGAGGCGCACGGCGTCACCGTGTGCGGCACGGCAAGCTCCTCGGCCCCGCCCGTCGAACTGACCTGGGCGCTGCTGCTCGGCCTGGCCCGGGGCATCGTCGAGGAGAGCAACTCCCTTCGCACGGGCGGCCCTTGGCAGCAGACGGTCGGCGCCGACCTGCACGGCCGTACCCTCGGACTGCTCGGACTCGGGAAGATCGGCAGCCGGGTGGCCGCGATCGGGCTCGCCTTCGGCATGCGCGTCACCGCGTGGAGCGAGCACCTCACCAAGGAGCGGGCGGACGAGGTGGGCGTCCAACTCGCTTCGTCCAAGGAGGAGTTGCTCGCGGACAGCGACTTCGTCTCGGTCCACCTGGCCCTCGGCGACCGCACCCGCGGGCTCCTGGGCCCCGCCGAACTCGCCCTCCTCAAGCCGACCGCGTATCTCGTCAACACGTCCCGCGCGGCGATCGTCGACCAGGACGCCCTGCTCGCCGCGCTGCACGAGGGCCGCATCGCGGGCGCCGGAATCGACGTCTTCGACATCGAGCCCCTCCCCGCCGACCACCCGATGCGCACGGCCCCGCGGCTGCTCGCGACACCCCACCTCGGCTATGTGTCGCACGCCAACTACACGACGTACTACGGCCAGGCCGTCGAGAACATCCGGGCCTACCTGGCGGGTTCGCCCGTACGGCAGCTGCCGTAGAACCAGGCACCCATGCCTCGGCGGCCGTAGAACCGCTCGCCCGCAGGGCAGTTGCCGTGGATCACGCCTCGACGCGCCGGTACATCCCGTCGCCCCGCCGCAGATGGTGCAGGTCCACCAGGTAGCGGCGGAGCGTCACATGGTCGACCTCGCCCTCGTCGCACCAGGCGCGCAGCTTCTCGTTGACGGTCCGCTCGGGGTATTCGACGCCGGGGGCGAAGGTCTGCTCGGCGATGTGCCGGAGCACCACCTGCTTGCGGGTCCACTGGGCGGGGAGGCGGATCAGCCGGCCGCCCCGGACGAAGGTCCGCAGGATCATGTCGGTGTGCTCGTCGCCGGTGACCGGGCCGTCCTCGGCGGGCTCCCCGCCCTCGCGCGCGAGGTTCCTGAACAGGTCGTAGTCGACGCGGAGTTCGCCGTCGTCCATGGTCTTCACCACGCCCTGCTCGCGCAGCTTCAGCAGGGCGAGGGCCGTGCCTTTCGGGGTCAGTCCGGCCACCTCGGCGACCTGCTCGGTGGTCTCCGCGCCCAGGGCCACCGCCGCGAAGGCACGTACGCGGTTCTGCTCGGCGAACAGACGGAACAGTTGGTCGGTTGCCATGCCGGGAGGCTAATCGACGCGCAGCCGCCGGCAACACCGAATTACCCGCCGTCGAACATCCACTCCCGGCGCTCGAAGTCCTGTTCAAAACGGGTGATCTCCCGGTCGGCGCCGTTACCAGGCATGGGCCGCCGCGTTGAACCCGAAGTGCGACGGCGAGTCCTGCCGCCGCACTCACCGAAACCAAAGGAGAACGTGATGTCTCGCATCGCGAAGGCGGCCGTGGTCGCTCTCGGCACGGGCGCCGTGGCGCTCGGCGGCGCCGGTCTGGCCATGGCGGACGCGGGCGCGCAGGGTGCGGCCGTCGGTTCGCCCGGCGTCCTGTCGGGCAACGTCGTGCAGGTGCCGGTGCACATCCCGGTCAACGTCTGCGGCAACACCGTCAGCGTGATCGGCCTGCTGAACCCGGCCTTCGGCAACACCTGCGCCAACGTGAGCGACCACGGCAAGGGCGGCCACCCCGGCCCGGGCGGCTACGGCGACAACGGCTACGGCCACTGATTCGACCGCACACGCGGACGGACGTACGCGAAGAGCCCCGGCACCTCAGGCGCCGGGGCTCTCCCCGTGTCTCCCGCTCCCCACCCCGCCGGTCAGGCGTACCGGTAGATCCTGCTCACGTCCTCCAGCTGCTCCGGTGTCACGTCCCACGGCGGCATCCGCTGCTGCCGTGCCACGATCCGCCTCTCCTGGTCGTCGCCCGGCCCCGGCGGCCTCGCCGGCAGATAGCGGGCGCCGCGGTGCCGGTTCTGCCAGCGGGACCACTGGAGGTCGATGAAGGCGTGGTGCAGCCAGAACACCGGGTCGTTGACGGAGGCGCCGCCGAGCATCACGCCCCCGACCCACTTGTGGACCCGGTTGTGATTGCGCCAGGACGCGCTGCCGGACCCGGTGCCCCACCCTTCGAGCCGGTTGCGGAACCCGGTGCGGGAGGTCGAGTCCCAGGGCGCGGTGTCGTAGACGGGGTCGGCCAGCGCCCCGTCCAGGTCGCTCTTCGTCGGCAGCGCGATCGGGGCACCGGCCCGGCCGAGGTCCCGGGTGAGGTACGGCTCGTCGGTGATCCCCTCCTTGATCGTCCAGTTGCCCGCCGTGTAGGCGAACGGCCCGGTCGTCACCTGGTGGTCGGAGCGCCGCCCGGTGCCACCGAGCAGGTCCTTCGTCCAGGGCAGGGCGGTCGCGGAGCGGTCCCGCGTCCAGTCCCAGTAGGGCACCGTCACCGAGGAGTCGACCCGGCGCAGCGCCCGCTCCAGGTCCAGCAGGAACTGCCGGTGCCAGGGCAGGAAGGAGGGCGCCATGTGCGCGGAGCGCAGTCCGTACTCCCCGTCGGGCACGAAGTACTCGATGTGCGTGCGCACGAACTCGTCGTACTCGCCCCGCCGTTTGATCTCAAGGAGCGCCGCCACGAACCGCCGTTTCTCGGCGGCGGTGAGTGTGCTGACGTCCTTACGCGTGTACGCCATGGTCTCCCCCCATGTGCATCTGCTCCGTCGGCCCGTCCGCCTCGCGCAGTTCACGGCCGGGGCTCAACTCGTCGACGGCGGCGCGGGTCGCCTCCAGGGCGGTGGGATACGAGCGGTAGTGGTCGACCATGCTCAGCCAGGTGCCGTCGGCCCGCCGCATGAGATGCAGCGGCCGCCCGTCGACCGTCACCTGCCAACCGCCCTTCAGCACACCGCGGATACGACGTCCCCGGTACGTCTCGTCGAAGGCGGTGTCCCCGGGATCCTCACCGGAGCGGGTGGGCCGGGAGGCGGCGACGACCGGCACCAGCGCCACCGCGAGCACCGCACCGAACGCCCCGCGCAGCGCCTCCCGCCGCGTCCTGCGCACCGACCCGGGTCTGACCGGCTCCCGGCCCACGGATACTCCACCGACGCTCACGCTCATGGCCCAACTCCCTCGTCCGTTCCGACCGTTCGAGGGGCTAACCGTCCGACCCCCCGCACGGTCACCGTCCGAAACCACCCATGCCATGCGGAAGGGCCCGGGTCGCACCACCCGGGCCCTCTCCTCCACACTCCGGCGCTACGACCGCCTTCGTTCCCTCGCTACGGCCTAGAGGCCCGCGCCGGTGACCAGGTCCGCGCCCGGCACGGTCTGCAGGACCGGGGCGAGGACGCCCGCCTGGGGCGCCTTCAGGTCCGGGAGGCCGAAGTTGTCGGGGTTGGGCGGGGTCAGCGGGGCGTCCAGGGCGAGGCCCGGGGCCAGCGTGCGCAGGTCGGAGGCGGGGGTGCTGACGCCGATGTGGTCGAAGCCGTCACCGAGGACGTGCGGCAGCGGGGCGCGCAGGCCGATGCCGGGCAGGCCGCCGTGGACCGGGAGCTGGGGCAGCGCGTGCTCCGGGATGAGCCGGCCCTCGACGTACCGCGGGCCATCGGGGGTGCCCGGCATGGGCACCGGGATCTCGCCGCCCAGCTTGGGGAGTTCCATGCCGAGGGCGCTCTCCGCGCCCCCCAGGGGCACGGGCACCGGGACCGTGCCGAGCGCGGCGGCGGGGGTCGCGGCGGCGGCGCCGGTCGCGGCCGCCACGGCCGTGATGACGGCGGCGATGGTTCCTCGGGTGGTCGACTTCATCGTGAGTACGGTCCCTTTCGGAATTCGGAGGCTCTGTGTGCTGACCGGGTAACGATCCCGGGAAGAGGACCAGTTCAAGATTCCCCCGGGTGCCGCAGTAATCAGCTTTTCCCGAATTCCCATCAGCGGGCCGGAACCGGTGTTCCCGCCCGCTGTCCGGTCGTCAGCCGCGCAGGCTGCGGGCGGGCAGGACGACGTGCGCGGCGGCGGTCAGGGTCTCCTCGGCGCCCGCGAACTCGGCCAGCGCCTCGGGGGTGACGGGCTTGCCCGGCTCGGCCTCGGGCCAGGGGCGGGTGGTGAACACCAGGTAGGCGAAGCCGCGTTCGCCGACCGCCGCGAGCCACTCGGGCGGCGGCACGCACTGGGCGTTGAGCTGCGGCATGTTGAGGACGGCCTGCCCGGACTCGACGAGCATGGTGATCGGCAGGCTGGGCCGGGATGCTCCGTCGACGACGTCGCCGCCGACCGGGAGTCCGTTGTCGGTCAGCAGTCGTTCCACCGCGGCGCTTGCGGCCTCGGGGCCGTCCGCGGCGTCGCCCAGGGTGTAGGCGAGGAGGTAGGGCATGTCCCCGTCGGGGGCCTCGCCGCTCCACGCCAGGACGACGAGGGTGCCGAGGTCGGCGACGCGGAAGGGGCGCGTTTCGCTTGAGGTTGAGGTCACCGCGCGACCTTATCGACGGGCCGGAAGGCCACCGGACGCGTTCTCACCCGTCCGGCCGATGGCGCGGTCGACCCGCCACACGAACGAGGGACGCCTCGCGACGCCCCTCGAACACCACCGGCGAGCTCAGCCCTGCAGCGGCAGACCGCCGAGCAGCGGGTTGTGCTGGTTCAGCGCGCCGGCCGCACCCTTGACGGTGCTGAGCGGGGACTGCTTGTTCTCGGTGTCGAGCGCGTCCGACTGGTGCTGCAGCGGCATCACGTCGACGGGCTGGATCCGGCCACTGGTGAGGGTGTTGACGGCGCCGGTGAGGCTGGTGGGCGTCACGTCGGCGGGGCTGTAGGCGAACGCGGGCGCGGCGGCACCGGCGAGGGCGACGGACCCGGCAACGACAGCGGCAGCCTTCAGGGACTTCATCGTGTTCCTTTCTTCGGCAACTCATGTCACCAGAGGGAATTCTGTCGCCGTGTGTAACGAGTTCCGGCCGGGCCGGAAACCCGTGCGCAGAAACTTTCTGCTCCCCCACCCGAATGCGGTGTGTGTCTCATCGGCGTTTCTCATCCTCATATGAAAAGGCCGTTGGGCCGGTCCCGGAAAGGATCGACCCAACGGCCTTTCTACGGCTGTTCGCCTCGGCTGTCCGCCTCACACTCCCGGAACCGCGGGCACCGCCGGCAGGGCCGGTGCCGCGGGCACCGCGGGAAGCGAGGACGTGGACGGCAGCGCGGAGGTGGACGGCAGTGCGGGCAGCGCCGGCAGACCGGCCAGGCTCGGCGCGGGCAGCCCGCCGCCCAGCAGCGTGGCCGCGACCACGTTGACGAGGCCCGTCACCACACCGGTGACCGCCGGGACGACCGCGCCGACATCGCCGGAGGTGACGGCGGTGAGCAGGCTGGCGACCGCTTTCTGCAGAGAGGCGAGGGCGTCCCCGGCGAGGTCGGCGGGCGCCTTCTTCCCCTTGGAGTCGTCACCGCTCCTCGGCAGCGCGGGCAGGGCGGGAGTCGCGGGGAGAGCGGGGGTGGCGGGCAGCGCGGGCGTCGCCGGAACGGCCGGAACCGCCGGTACAGCGGGGGCCGCGGGCACGGCCGGGGCCGCGGGAACCGCCGGAGCGGCCGGAGCCGCCGCGGTGATCTTGGCGACGGCCTCGTTGACGGCGTCGACGAGCTTCTGCGCCTGGTCGGCGGAGAGTTGGCCGTTGTCGGCCTTGAGCACCTGGTTGAGCAGGTCGGTGACCGGGGTGAGCACGCTGCCGACATTGCCGAGGCCCTTGACCTGGGCGAGCAGCCCGTCGGCTCCAGGGACCGGCACGCTCGACGCGGCGTGGACGTGCTTCCGCGCCGAGTCGTTGTCGGCCGCGACGGCCGCGGGGCCGGCGATTCCGATCAGGACGGTGGCGCAGAGTACGGAGGACGCGATGCGCCGTGCGGGCAGACCACGCATGGGGTGTTCCTTTCGGTGGTGCTTTCGGATCTTGAGCCCACCGTGAAAGCGCTCACCACCATCTGCAACCGGTCGATCGCGCCGGGTGACCGCCCGTCAGCCGTACGGACGACGTCGTGCCTGGTGAGGGCCATGTCAAGACCGGACCGCCGGACCGGCGCCGCTACCGCCCATTCGGGGCAACGGCCTTCGCCGCCGCCCCAACGCCAACCGGCCGTCTCCCCGTGGAAGGACCACGGGGAGACGGCCGGCCGAAGGGATGCGCGCGGACGTCAGCCGTTGACGCAGGTGTTGCCGAACGCGGGGTTCAGCAGACCGATGACGTTGACGGTGTTGCCGCAGACGTTGACCGGGATGTGAACCGGAACCTGGACGACGTTGCCCGACAGCACGCCCGGGGAGTGGGCGGCGGCGCCGTGCGCGTCGCTGTCGGCGGCGGCGATGCCGGCGGTGCCCGCCATGGCGGCGGCGGCAACGGAGGTCAGGACCAGGCCCTTCGCGATACGCGACATGGAGAGGTGCTCCTTGGGGTTGAAACAAACACCCGGGCGGGGATGCCCGGCGCTGTGTCAACGCGCGGCACCCACGGGGGTTGTGCCGCCAATGGGGTGATGTGCCACAGGGTCGAACTTCACCATTCCGACACACTTGTCACGTTTCACCGCATTAATCCGGATAGCTACTAGAGTTGCGCACCTCCCGAAGTACCCCTATAGCCAGCAAATCGCATATAGGGGCCGTACTTCCCGAAAGGGCACCGCCGGTCATGCGCAATTCCCAGGGTCCGCTGCTGCGCCGGGCGTCGACGGTCGCCTTCGCCCTCGCCACGATCTGGGCCCCGGCCGCCTCCGGCGCCTCCGCCCCGCCCGCCGCCGAGACGGAACGCATCCCCCCGGCCCAGCGCTACCAGGCCCTCCAGCACGGCGGCTTCGTCCGCGCGGCCAACACCTCCGTCAGCTGCCGCACCGACTCGGCCGCCTGCCTCTCCGTGCGCGAGGGGGAGGCCGCGGTCAACGGTGACTTCGACATGTTCTACGTGGACGTCGACCGCGATCCCAACACCTACAACTCCTCCCGCGCGGAGGTCCGGCTGCCGGAGGGCGCCCGGGCCACCTACGCACGCCTGTACTGGGGCGGCAACCTCCGGGTGGGCGAGCAGAAGCCGGCCAAGGACAACGGGCGGGTGCTGATCGCGGAGCCCGGCGGCGACTACAAGGAAGTGCTCGCGGACACGGTCGTCGGACACCGGGTGGCGGACGGCGCCGACGCGTTCCAGGCCTCGGCGGACGTCACCAAGCTGGTCCGGGCGAGTGGTTCCGGCCTCTACACGGTGGCCCAGGTCAACACGGCGATGGGGAAGTCGGCGGCCGGCGCGTGGGGCGGCTGGACGCTCGTCGTGGCGTACGAGAAGCAGCAGGAGCCGCTGCGCCGGCTGGAGCTGTGGGACGGGTTCGACGCGCTGAACTCCCGTACCGGCGCGGAGATCCGGTTGCGCGGCCTGCGCACGCCCGCGCACGCCGGGGGACGCGCGGGCGTGGTGGCGTACGACGGGGATCGCGGCCGGACCGGGGATTCGCTCACGCTCTCGACCGGTCGTACGAACGCCACCGCGCTCGGTGACGGCGCCAATCCCCGTGACGACGTGCTGAATTCCACGATCAGCGACCCGGCGGCGGCGCCTTCGGAGCGTGCGCCCGCGTATGCGAACACCCTCGGCTACGACTCCGATGTGTTCGATCTCGGCAAGGCACTGCGTCCGGGCGGTGACCAGCTGGCCTTCCGGCTCGTTTCCCAGCGGGACGCGGCGTGGTTCGGGGCGCTCTTCGTCGCCGTCGACGCCCAGCAGTGAGGCGCGTTCCCGCCCGCAGTCCCGAGCGCCACCCGTGAGCGAGGAAACCGCGCAATGCACCAGTCAGCAACCGACCCTCGGCCACGGGTCCTGCACCTCGCCCAGCCCGTGGACGGCGGGGTCGCCCGTGTCGTCACGGATCTGACGCGGGCCCAGCTCGCGGTCGGCCTGCACGTCACGGTCGCCTGCCCCGAGAGCGTCCTGGCGGACGGCCTGCGGGCGCTCGGCGCCGACGTACGGCGGTGGGAGGCCACCCGTTCGCCGGGTCCGGCGCTCGTCTCCGAGGTACGGCGGCTCACCCGGGTGGTCGAGGACGTGCGGCCCGATCTGGTGCACGCGCACAGCGCGAAGGCCGGTCTTGCCGGGCGGCTCGCCGTGCGTGGGCGAATCCCGACCGTGTTCCAGCCGCACGCCTGGTCGTTCGAGGCGGTAGGCGGGGTCACCGCCGCGCTCGCCGTCGGCTGGGAGCGGTGGGGCGCCCGGTGGGCGACGCGGACGGTGTGCGTGAGCGAGGCGGAGCGCACGACCGGGCTGCGGGCCGGGGTCCGGAGCCGCTGGAGCGTGATCCCCAACGGCATCGACGCCGAGCGTTTCCACCCGGCCGCCGTGGACACCGTACGGGCCGGGATCGAGCAGCTCGCCGGGGTCGATCCGGCCGCGCCGCTGGTGGTGTGCGTGGGGCGGCTGTGCCGGCAGAAGGGCCAGGACGTCCTGCTGAGGGCGTGGGACGCGGTGCTCCGGCGGGTGCCGAAGGCGCGCCTGGTGCTCGTCGGCGACGGGCCCGACCGGGACGCGCTGCGCCAACTCGCCCCGGAATCCGTGCTGTTCGCGGGTGCCGTCGCCGATGCGGTGCCCTGGTACCAGGCCGCCGACCTGGTCGTCCTGCCCTCGCGCTGGGAGGGCATGGCGCTGGCCCCGCTGGAGGCGATGGCCTGCGGGCGCCCCGTCGTCGTCACCGACGTGGCCGGCGCCCGCGAGAGCCTGCCCCCCGGGCTCGCCCCGCGCTGCCTGGTCCCGGCCGACAACCCGGCTGTGCTGTCCGGGGCGATCGCCGAGCTGCTGCTCGACCCGCTGCTGCGCGAGTCCCTCGGCCACCAGGGACGCCGACACGTCCAGTCCACGCACGACGTGCGGCACAGCGCCGAAGCGGTCGCGGGGGTATACCGCGAACTGCTCGGCGCCCCGGAGGCGAAACAGAAGGACACGTCCGTCGTGCCCACCGAGTGCAGGGAGTCCATCCACTCGTGACTGCGGAAAGCACCGTCCCCTCCCCCGGCGGACAGCCACGGGACCACGGATCCTCGAACGTCTCGGTCATCCCCCGGCGCACCGGCGGCGGTTTCCGGTTCCCGGTCCGCCGCCCGCCGGCGCGCCCGGCCTCACCGCTGCCGCTGCTCGGCGCGGACCTCGCCGCCGCCCTGCTCGGCGCGCTCGCGCTGACCGGCGGCCGGCGCCGGCCGCTCCTGGTGGCGCTGCTGATCGCCGGCTCGATACTGCTGCGCCCGCACCTCCCCCGGGCCGTACCGCGCGTCCTCGACGAACTGCCCGCCGTCTGCGGGCGGATCGCCGTCGCGTGGCTCGCGCTCGGCACCCTCACTGCGGCCTACGACCCCGACCGCGCCCTGTCCGCACGCACCCTGCTGCTGGGCTTCGCCCTCCAGACGGCGGCCGCCTGCGTGGCCCGCGGCGCGGTCCACCTCCGCCACCGCAAGGCCCTGCTCAACCACCCCCGCGCCGCCCTGGTCATCGGCCCGGCGACGACCGCGCAGCGCGTCGCGGCGGCGGTGCTACGGCACCCGGGGTGCGGGATCGAGCCGATCGGCATCGTCGCCGACCACCCGGACGGCACCGAGGGCCTGCCCGTGCTGACCACCGGCGAGGAGGTCGAGCGCGCCCTCATCCAGAACGGCGTACGCGCGGTCCTCACCGTGCATCCCTCCGTACGGTCCGAACGCGGGCCGCTGCTGCGGGCGTTGGCGGAGTCGGGCTGCACGGTCTGGGAGGTGGACGCCGACTCGCCCTCGTACGAGATGCGCGACCAGCTCGCCGGATTCGCCTGCCGGCGGCTGGAGTTGGGCTCCCGCAGGCGCGGCAGCCTCGGCAAGCGGACACTGGACGTGCTGGTGTCCGGGATCCTGCTCCTCCTGGTCAGCCCGCTGCTGCTGGTGTGCGCGACGGTCCTCCGCCTCACCGACGGACCCGGCGTCGTCTTCCGCCAGGAACGCATCGGCAAGGACGGACGCCCCTTCACCCTCCTCAAGTTCCGCACCCACCGCCCGGTCGACGAGCACGAGGCGGCGACCCGCTGGAGTGTCGCGGGCGAACACCAGATGAGCCGCTTCTGCCGCTTCCTGCGCCAGACCTCGCTGGACGAACTGCTCCAGCTCTGGAACGTCTTCCGGGGCGACATGAGCCTGGTCGGCCCCCGCCCCGAACGCCCTTACTTCGTAGCGCAGTTCAGCCAGACCTACCCCGGCTACGCGGCCCGCCACCGGATGCAGACCGGCATCACCGGCCTCGCCCAGATCCACGGGCTGCGCGGCGACACCTCGATCGAGGACCGCTGCCGGTTCGACAACGCGTACATCGACAACTGGTCGCTGTGGCAGGACATCTGCATCCTCGCCCGCACCGCGACCGCGCTCGTACGTCCGACGGGGAGCTGAGCCGTGAACCACCGCCTGCGCACGTTCGCCCCGGTCCTGCCGGTCATCGCCGTGATCGCCCTCCTCGGCCTGCCGCTCGCCCCGGGCGCGGGCGGCGCGGGCCCGGCCGACGCGGTCTCCGGGCTGGTGGTGCTGCACTGCGGGATCCGGCTGCTCCGGGAGCGCAGGCGCCCCCTGACCCCAACTGCCGTGGCGGTCATGGGACTTCCGGTCCTGGGCCTGTCCGTCGCGGCGATGGGCGCGTCCTCGCCTGGGGCGGGGCTGAGCGGCCTGGGCCGCTACCTCCAGATCTTCGTCCTCGTCCCGGCGGCCGTGGTCCTCCTGGTCCGCGACCGGCGCGACTTCCGCCTGCTGGCCTGGTCGTTCGTCTCCCTCGCCCTGTGGCAGGGGGCGATCGGCGTCAAGCAGTACGTCACCGCGACCGGCGCCTCCTACCAGGGCGAGGACATCCGCGCGGTGGGCACCTTCGGACCGACCGACGTGATGGGCATGGCGACGGTCGTGTCCTTCGGCCTGATCTGCGCGCTCGCCCTGGCCCTGGGACTGGGAACGGACCTGGGCCGAAATGACGTACGGCAGCGGGCCGTTGCCGCAGGTTGCGCGTTCGCCCTGTTGCTGCCGCTGGCCCTCTCCTTCAGCCGCGGCGCGTGGATCGCGACCGCCGCGACCTGCGCGCTGCAACTGGCGCTGGCCGGACTGCGCCGCGCCCTGAAGGTGGCCGCGGCGGTCACGGCGGCGGGCGTGGTGCTGGTCGGCGGCTTCGGGGTCGGTTCGGCGATGCTCCAGGAGCGGATCAGCAGCATCACCCAAGTCGCCGACGCGCCCGACCAGTCGGTGACCGACCGCTACACGATGTGGGCGGCGGCCACCGCGATGTGGCGTGAACACCCGCTGACCGGCGTCGGGTTGAAGGGCTTCCCCGAACACCGCGACGGCAACGCCTCATTGGCCCTGTCCTCGGGCAGCGACACCGACGGCGCGGGCGCCGGATTCCTCAAGCAGCCCCTGCTCTCCCCCCACAACATGTACCTCCTGGTCCTCAGCGAACAGGGCCTGATCGGCCTCCTCACCCTGGCCGGCAGCTGGCTGGCCCTCCTGGTCTGCGCCCTCCGCGGCCTCTACCGCACCCACCGCGCCGGACTCCCGGGCCTGGACTGCGCGTTGGTCTCCTCCGGCCTCCTGATCTGGCAGCTGATCGACTTCATGTACGCGGACATCGGCGGCCCGTCGACGGTCCTGACGGCGGTGGTGTTCGGGGTGGCGGCGTGGTGGTCGCTGGTGGGGGCGAACGAGCAGGAGCGACCTACGGCGGCAACTCCGGTGCGAGCAACCGCCGAAGGGGCCATGGCCCAATGACGGTGACGGGAAACGCCGCCAAGGACAGCGCCCCAAAGGGGCGCGGGGAACTGCGCGCCCAGCCCCCACGGCGCAGCACCCAACACCCAACCGAACCACCCCTGATCCCATCCCCCTCACAAGAAAACCCCGCCCCCGAATCCCGCCGCTTTCTCGCCAAAGCCGCCCTCATCACCGCCGCCCTCTCCATCACCGGCTCCCTCCTGGGCCTGGCCAGAGACCAGTCCCTCGCCCGCCTCTTCGGCGCCGGCAGCGAGACCGACGCCTTCCTCGTCGCCTGGACCATCCCCGAGTTCGCCGCCACCCTCCTCATCGAGGACGGCCTCGCGTTCGCCCTGATCCCGGCGTTCAGCATGGCGCTGGCCCGCGGAGCGCAAGGCGCCCCCGGCGACCCGGTCCGCGCCCTGGTGAAGGCCACCCTCCCCCGCCTCACCCTGGCGTTCGTCGCGGTATCGGCCCTGCTCATCGCGACAGCTCCCTACCTGGTCGAAGCCCTGGCCCCCGGCCTCCCCCACCCCGCGCTCGCCGTCAGCTGCACCCGCATCACCGCCACCTGCGTCCTGAGCTTCGGCCTCGCCGGCTACTGCAGCGCGGCGCTCCGCGCCCACCGCCGCTTCGTCGCCCCGGCGGCGATCTACGTGGCGTACAACATCGGCATCATCGCCGGGATGTACGCCTTCGGTGCCCACTGGGGCGTACGGTCGGCGGCGCTCGGCGTGGCCGCGGGCGGCTGCCTGATGGTGGCGACGCAACTGCCCGCACTGGTACGCCAGTTGAGGAGCCACCAGCCGACGACACCGGACGTCGTCGCCGACGACACCACCGAGACCCCCCGCCCGATGAACTTCGCGTTGATGGCGACGGTGCTGCTCTTCGCGCTCTGCCGTCAGTCCCAGGTCCTCATCGAGCGCTTCCTCGCCTCCCACCTCCCGGCCGGCGCCATCTCGCATCTGAACTACGCGCAGAAGGTCGCCCAGATGCCGATGGTGCTGTCGCTGATGCTGTGCACGGTCACCTTCCCGGTGGTCGCGCGGGCGCTCGCCGAGGGCGACACGGAGAAGGCCCGCAACCGGGTGGAGCGGGACCTCGCGCTCGCCGCCTGCCTTGTCCTGCTCGGCGCCGCCACGGTGATCGCCTGTGCCCCGCAGATCATCGAACTCCTCTTCCAGCGGGGCGCGTTCACCGCCCACGACACCGCGGCCACGGCGGGCGTCATGCGCGTGTACGCGCTCGGCCTGCTCGGCCAGACCCTGGTCGGCGTCCTGGTCCGCTCCTACTTCTCCGCGGGCCTCCCGACCTGGTACCCGGTCGGCGCGATGGCCGCCGGCATCGTCGTGACCTCCTGGATCGGCGCCTGGACGGTCGGCCCCTGGGGCGTGATCGGCATCGCCGTCGCCAACGCCACCGGCATCACCGTCACCGCCGTACTCCTGCTGTGCGGCAGCGGCCCGCGCAGCGTCCCGATCCGCACCCGGCAGGTCCTGGTGGAGCTGAGCCGGCCGGTGCGCGCGGCGGCGGTCGCCACGGTCGCCGGGGCGTTCGCCGCCCGCGCGATGCCCGCACCGCTGCCCGGTCTCGCCGTCGGCTGCGCGACCGTCACCGTCGTCTTCGTCCTGCTCGGCCGGGCCCTGGGCGCCCAGGGCTTCGCACCCGCACTGGAATCCGTCCGCTCCGTCACACGAAGGCTCATCCATGGCCGCTCCCGCTGATTCCCCGACCACCGGCAGTCGCGTCACGGGCCCGGTCCCGTGGGTGGCGATGTACCACTCCGTGGGCGACTGCTCCGACGACCCCTACCGGATCACGGTCACGCCCGACCGCCTGGACCGGCAGCTGCGCTGGCTGAGCCGGCGCGGGCTGCGGGGTGTGTCCATGGCCGAGCTGCTCGCCGCCCGCGCCCGGGGCGAGGGCCACGGTCTGGTGGGGCTGACCTTCGACGACGGCTACGCCGACTTCGTCGACAACGCCCTTCCCGTGCTGGCCCGTTGGGACTGCGGCGCCACCCTCTTCGTGCTGCCCGGCAGGCTCGGCGGCGACAACGCCTGGGACCCACTGGGCCCGCGCCGGCCGCTCCTCACCGCGGACGGCATCCGCCAGGCCGCCGCCGAGGGCGTGGAGATCGGCTCGCACGGCCTGACCCACGTCGACCTGGCCAATGCGGACGACGCCACTCTGAAGGCCGAGGTCGCCGAAAGCCGTTCCGTACTAGCCGAGTTGACCGGCACGACCGTCGACGGCTTCTGCTACCCGTACGGCACGATCGACGCGCGCGCCGTGGCCGCCGTACAGGAAGCCGGTTACACCTACGCCTGCGCGATCGATCCGGGCGACCTCAACGGCGTCCACGCACTCCCCCGCGTGCACATCGGCCAGAACGACACCGCCGTCCGCCTCTTCCTCAAGTACCGGCTGCACGGCCTGCGCCGCCGCCCGGTGGAGGGGCTCGCATGAAGGCCCTGCACATCATCACCGGGCTCGGCATCGGCGGCGCCGAGCAGCAACTCCGCCTGCTGCTGCGCCACTTGCCGGTCGACTGCGATGTCGTGACGCTCACCAACCCGGGCGCGGTCGCCGACGGTCTCACGGCCGACGGGGTGCGCGTCCACCACCTCGGCATGACCGGCAACCGCGACCTGGCCGCCCTCCCCCGCCTGGTCAAAATCATCCGCACCGGCGGCTACGACCTCGTCCACACCCACCTCTACCGCGCCTGCGTCTACGGCCGGCTCGCCGCCCGGATCGCGGGCGTGAAGGCGGTCGTCGCCACCGAACACTCCCTGGGCGACTCGCAGATGGAGGGCCGCAGCCTCAACTCCGGGGTCCGCGCCCTGTATCTCGCCAGCGAACGCCTGGGCCGCTCCACGGTCGCCGTCTCCCCCACGGTCGCCGAACGCCTCAAGCAGTGGGGTGTGCCGGGCCCGCGCATCGAGGTCGTCCCCAACGGCATCGACCTGCCCCGCTTCCGCTTCGACCCGGTCCAGCGACTGCGCACCCGCCAGCGCCTCGGCCTGCCCGAGGGCGCGTACGTCGTCGGCGGCATCGGCCGGCTCGCGGCCGGCAAACGCTTCGACGTCCTGATCCGCACCCTGACCCAACTCCCCTCCGACTACTGGCTGTTGCTGGTCGGCGGCGGCCCCGAGGAGAACCTCCTGCGCCGCACCGCCCACGACTGCGGAGTGGCCGACCGGGTGCTGTTCACCGGCGAACGCCCCTACGTCCCGGACGGCACCCCGGGCCCCGACCTGCCCTCCCTCACCGCGGCGATGGACCTGCTGGCCTCGCCGTCCCCCGAGGAGGCCTTCGGCCTGGCCGTCGTAGAGGGTCTGGCGTCCGGGCTGCCCGTGCTCTACGCCTCCTGCCCCGCCGTAGAGGACCTCCCGCCGCAGGCCGCCGCGGGAGCACACCGGGTCCAGGGCGGGCCCGAGGTCTTCGCCCGCGCGCTGGCGGCGGCCCGCGCGCGGGGCCCGCGCCCGCGCACGGCGCCGGACGCCGCCCACCACTACTGCATCACCCGCAGCGCCGCCCAACTCATGGACGTGTACGCGGCGGTCTCCACCTCGTCGCCGACCCCCGCACCCCAGGGAGCCAGTTCCTCATGACCGAGATCCGACAGCACCGCCCGCTCGCCCGCGCGAAGACCCTCCCCGCCTGGTCCCTCCTCGCGGCCGGCGCCGTGACCGGCGGACTCCTCGGCGCCGGCTACGGCCTCGCCAAGCCGCCGACGTACACGGCCACCAGCTACGTCATCGCCGTACCGACGGACAAGGCCGACTCCTCCACCGCGCTCGGCTTCGCGCAGGCCTACGGCCGGGTCGCCACGCAACTCGCGGTGCTGGGGGACGCGCAGGTGTGGGCGGGCGTCCCGGTGAAGACGCTCCAGTCGAGCGTGCAGACGGCGACCTCGCCGGACGCGCCGATGGTCGCCGTCACGGCCACCTCCTCGCGCGCGGACCTCGCCGCCGACATGGCCAACGCCGTGTCCCGCTCACTGACCGCGCACGCGAACGACGCCAAGGCCTCCACCCACGTCGAACTCCAGACCTTCGCCCGCGCCATCAAGCCGGCCGCGCCCTCCTCGCCCTCGGCCGCGGTGACCGGCCTGGTCGGCGCGAGCGCGGGCGGCCTCCTCGGCGGCCTGCTGCTCCTGGTCCGGCCGCGCCGCACCACCGACGAGACCGGCCGCCCGGCCTCCGTGCCCAGCCCGGCCACCGCGGCCGACGTCCTGTGACACCGGTGTACTCGACCGAACTCGTCACCGACGCCCAGGCCTTCGCCGAACTGGCCCCGGCCTGGGGCCGGTTGTACCGGAAGTGCGGCGCGGCGACCCCGTTCCAGTCCCACGCCTGGCTGCACTCCTGGTGGCTGTCGTACGGCCGAACGGGCCGACTGCGCCTGCTCGTTGTGCGCGAGGGCCGCGAACTCGTCGCCGCCGCGCCCCTGATGCTCGTCCGCCGTCCGGTCCCCTCGCTGGTCCCGCTCGGCGGCGCGATCTCCGACTACGGCGACGTCCTGCTGGACGACGACCACGGCGACCCGGCGGTAGCCGCGCTCACCGAGGGCCTCGCGTCCGCCGCCCGCACCGCGCTGATCGACTTCCGCGAGGTGCGGCCCGGCGGCGCGGTCGAGCACGTCTACGACCACTGGCGCGGCCCGCGCCGCCGCGTCCACGACTCGCTCTGCCTGGAGCTGCCCGCCGTACCGATGGACGAACTGGTCGCCCGACTCCCCTCCTCCAAGGCCCAGCGCGTCCGCGCCAAACTCCGCAAGCTGACGGCATTGGGCGTCGAGCGCGCCGTCGTACAGCCGGACGGGGTGGACTCGGCGCTGCGGCGGCTACTGGAGCTGCATCAACTCCAGTGGCAGGGGCGGAAGGTGACGTCCGAGCATCTGCAGACCCGGTTCTGCGAACACCTGGTCCGCTCGGTCGGGCCGATGGTCCGCTCCGGGGACGCCGTCGTCACCGAGTTCCGGCTCGACGAGGACGTGGTCGCCGTAGATCTGACGCTGTTGTCGCGGCGGCTCGCGGGCGGGTATCTCTACGGCGCGCATCCGCGGCTGCGGGAGCGGAAGGCGGACGTCGCGGTGATGCTGCTCGACGCGTGCGCCGAGCACACCGGGACCGACGGGCCCGGCACGCTCAGTCTGCTGCGGGGCAACGAGCCGTACAAGCACCACTGGCGGCCCGAACCGGTCGTCAACCAGCGGCTGTTGCTGGCCCGGAAGCGCACTGCCCCGCTGATGGCGGCGGTCGTCTGCGACGTGGCCGCGCGCCGGCGGGGCAAGGCGTTACTGCGGAAGTGGAGGGAGCGCGGTGGCGACGGACCGTGAGCGGCCCGCCGCCACCTCTGGTTCAGCGGTCGCGCTGCCACCAGTCGAACTTCACGCACAGCTTCCCGCCGAGCCAGTACTCGACCCAGTCGCCGAGTTCCACGGGCGAGCAGTTGGCCGGGTGCGCCGGGGTGGGAGGCGTGGTCGGCTTGGGCGGCTCCGGCGTGACCGGGGGCGTGGGAGTCGTGGGTGTCGTAGGCGTGGTGGGTGTGGTCGGGGTCGGCTCCTCGGTGCGGCCGAACAGGACCGAGCGGTAGACCTTGGACGACTTCGGGTTCTGGGAGCACTGCCACACACCGTGCGGGCAGTAGTCGGTCACCGTGTTGTACAGCGGCTTGTGCTCGTCCATCCAGGCGAGCATGCGCTTCATGTACTCCGCGTTGTCGCCATTGCGGAAGAGTCCCCATTCAGGATAGGAAATGGGCTTGCCGTGGGATTTGGCGAAGTCCACGTGTTCCTGGAGTCCGTAGGGCTCTTTCACCTGCTCGTCGAACGTCAGCCCGGAAGGCTGGTCGTACGAATCCATTCCGACGATGTCGACCGTGTCGTCCCCCGGATAGCACTGCGTCCAGGGAACGGCGTCCCGGCCGCGGCTCGGAGTGAAGTCGAACCGGAATTTCTGGCCCGGCACAGAGCGCATCGTGGTGACGATCCTGTTCCAGTACTTCTTCCAGGCCTCCGGGTCCGGCCCGCAGCGAGAGGTGTACGTGGTGCCGTTCATCTCCCAGCCGAGCACGATCACCGTGTCCGGCACCTTCAGATCGACCAGCCGTTCGGCCAGGGCCCTGAAGTGCTGATCGAACTGACCGGCCGCGCCCAGCTGGAGCAGCCGCCGGACCTGCCAGTCGGAGACACCGTCCTCGTTGCGCTCCTGCATCGGCACGTTGAGGACGAGCATCCGGTCCGTCTTCTCCGTCCGCCAGTCCGCCCATACGTCGAGGAGGCCGGGGGCGCCCTCGATGTCGCTCCAGTGGTTGCCGGGCAGGTAGGTGTGGCCGACGCGCAGTTCGGCACCGCCCAGCCAGCTGCTCAGGGCGGCCATCCGGGCCACACCGCGGGCACCGGAGTCGAGGAAGGCGCCGAAGGCCGGAGTCTCCTTCGGCACGGGCGTCTTCACCGGTGCGACGACGGCGGGGGTCGTCGGTGCGGTGACCGCGGGTGCGGTCGTCGTAGGCGTGGTCGGCACGGTGCTCGTGGGCGCGGTGGTCACAGGAGCAGGCGGATCGGTGGCCCGCGCCACCTCCGCTCCCGCCGCGAACCCGGGACCCGACGCGAAAACCGCCGACGCGGCGACCGTGGCCGCGACGAAGGCCAGCCGGGCGGTCCGGGACCGTCGTTGCTGTGGGGCCATGCCTGCTCCTCTCTCCACTCTCGTACTCCGTTCCGACTTTGCTTTTCCTTCTACTGACACTCAGTCATATGAATATGAATTACGCCACCGCCGTTACGGCTTCCGAGTTCCTCCATCGCCCGCACGGGTGAACCGAACCGAAGGAAACAGTCCGTGTCGCTGCTCGACATCCGTGTCCCCGCAGTCCTGTTGCGGATCGACCGGAATCCCTTTCACCACGGAACGCTGGGGGCCGTGCGTTCGCTCGGCCGGGCGGGAGTGGAGGTGCATGTGGTCGCCGATTCCTCGGGAAGTCCCGTACGCAGCTCCCGCTTTGTCTGCCAGATGCACCCCCCGCCGGCGCCCGGCGCGTCCCTGGGCGAGATCGCCGTCACGCTGCGCCGGGTGGCCGCGCGGATCGCGCGTCCCGCCGTGCTGATCGCGATGGACGACGCGAGCGCCGTCGCCGTCGGCCGGCTGCGTGAGGAACTCGCGCCCTCCTATCTGCTGCCGCAGCAGCCCGGCGCGCTGGCCGAACGGGTCGCCGACAAGGCGGAACTGGCCGCCGTGTGCGCGAGCGCGGACATCCCGCACCCGGTGACGCTGATCCCGGAGAGCCCGGCGCAGGCCGCTAGCGCCGCCTGGCAACTGGGGCTGCCGGTGGTCGCGAAGTGGAGCCGGCCGTGGCTGGTGCCGTGCGGGACCGGGCTGCGCAGCACGGTGGTGGTGCACAGCGCGCAGGAGGCGCGCGAGTTGTTCCTGCGCGCCGAGGAGGCGGGCAGCCAACTGCTGTTGCAGGCGTTCCTGCCGTCCGGGCCCGACCGCGACTGGTTCTTCCACGGCTACGTCGACCGCACCGGCGCCGTGCGCGGCGGCGGGCCGGGCCGCAAGCAGCGGGCCTGGCCGCGCGGGGCCGGCCTGACGGCGGTGGGCCGCTGGACGCCCAACCCGCAGGTGCAGGCGCTCGCCGAACGCCTCACCGCCGAGCTCGGCTACCGCGGCATCTTCGACCTGGACTTCCGCCGCTGCGGCACGAGCGGCCGCTACCACCTGCTCGACTTCAACCCGCGGCCCGGCGCGCAGTTCCGCCTCTTCACCGACAGCGCGGGCCTCGACGTGGTCCGCGCGCAGCACCTGGACCTGACCCACCGTCCGCTGCCGGACGGGTCGCCACGGCCGGGCCGCTCCTTCGTCGTGGAGAACTACGCGCCGCTCAGCGCGCTGCGCCCGGCGCCCGCCGGACGCGAGCTGGCCTGGTACGCGCCGGACGACCGGGCGCCGGGCCGGGCGATGTGGGGCCTGTGGGCGGGGCACGTGCTGCGCAAACTGCGGGGGCGGCTGGGCAGCGAGCCCGCTCCGGCGCGAACGGCGGTGCGGGTGGTCCGGCAGTCGGCCACGAGCCCCCTCGACGAGCCTGCCGAAAAAGCCGAGTTGACCAAGTTGACCGAGTTGTCCGACGACGAGAAAGCGAGCAGTTGCTGATGTACGACCTGCTGGTGGTGGGCGCGGGCCCGTACGGCCTGTCCATCGCGTCCCACGCCGCGGCCGCCGGGCTGAACCTGCGCGTCTTCGGCCGGCCCATGGCGTCCTGGCGCGACCACATGCCCCGGGGCATGTTCCTCAAGTCGGAGCCCTGGGCCTCCAACCTGTCGGACCCGGACGGCCGTTGGCCGCTCGACGCGTACTGCGCGACGCAGGGCGTTCAGGCCCGGCACGGCGAGCCGATCCCGGTCGAGATGTTCGCCTCGTACGGCCTGTGGTTCGCGCGCAACGCCGTGCCCGAGGTGGACGAGCGGACCGTGGAGCGGATCGCCCCGGTTCCCGGCGGCTTCGAGGCGGTGACCGACGACGGCCGGGTGCTGCACGCCCGGACCGTCGCCCTCGCGGTCGGTGTCATGCCGTTCGTCGAAATCCCGTCCGCGCTAAGGGGGTTGAGCCGGTCCCTCGTCTCGCACAGCAGCCACCACAGCACGCTGGACGACTTCCGCGGCAAGGACGTCACGGTGATCGGCGGCGGCCAGGCGGCCCTGGAGACGGCCGCCCTGCTCGCCGAACAGGGCACCCGGGTAAGGGTGTTGGCGCGCGCCGACGAGCTGCACTGGAACGACGTGCCGCCGGCCTGGGAGCGCCCGTGGTGGCAGGAGGCCCGCTCCCCGCACAGCGGCCTGGGCCCCGGCTGGCGCAACTGGTTCTACGCCGAGCGCCCCGACCTCTTCCGCCGCCTTCCGGAGTCGACCCGGGCCAGGATCGCGGCCAACGCCCTTGGTCCGGCGGGTGCCTGGTGGGTACGGGACCGGTTCGAACCGGCGGTGGAGGTGCTCCTCGGCCACGAGGTCGCGGCGGCCGATCTGGTGCCGGGCGGGGTGCGCCTGGAGACGGTGGGCGGGGCTGGCGGGACACGCTCCCTGGAGACCGAACACGTCATCGCGGCAACGGGGTTCAAGGCCACGACCGGCCGACTCGGGCTGCTCTCAAGCGAGTTGAGGGGGTCGCTGGCCACGGTGGGCGACGGTTCCCCCGAGGTCGGCCGGGACTTCGAGTCCTCGCACCCCGGCCTCTTCATGGCGGGCCTGTTGACGGCCTCGGGCTTCGGCCCGGCGATGCGCTTCGTGCACGGCGCGACGTTCACCGCGGGCGCGCTGCTCCGGGGAGTCCGACGCCGGCTGCGCTCGGAGCCGCGCGGCGGGATGATCCCGGCGCCGGGGCGGCGGGGCGCACTGGATTTCGTACGACGGTGACCGCGTAGTGCGGCGCGGGTGTGCCGGGCGGTGACGTCCGGCACCCCGTGCGCCTTACCTACGGGACGCGGCCCGGCCTCGTCGGTAGAGGATCGTGCCACCCGCGATCAACGCGGCACTGACGGCGGAGGTGGCCAGCATGGCCTCACTGCCGGTGTGCGCCAGAACGGGCGGCGGGGTGTGACTCCCACCGTGCGGAGGCGGGGTGTGGTCGCCGCCCGTGGGAGGCGGCGTGTGGTTGCCACCGGTGGGCGGAGGGGTGTGGTTCCCGCCGATCGGAGGCGGGGTGTGGTTCCCACCGGTCGGAGGCGGGGTGTGATTTCCGCCCGTGGGCGGAGGGGTGTGGTGGTCGCCGCCCGTGGGAGGCGGCGTGTGGTGATCCCCGCCCGTGGGCGGAGGGGTGTGGTGGTCGCCACCGGTGGGAGGCGGCGTGTGATGGTCACCGCCGGTGGGCCG
>NZ_JBSFKO010000031.1:0-29918 GCF_053598575.1 Streptomyces sp. NPDC001100 | reverse complement strand
GGCGGCGGCGTGTGGTGATCCCCACCCGTGGGAGGCGGCGTGTGATGGTCACCGCCGGTGGGCGGCGGCGTGTGGTGATCCCCACCCGTGGGAGGCGGCGTGTGATGGTCACCGCCGTGCGGCGGCGGTGTCTCCTCACAGTCCTCCGGCTTGCCGTGGCCCGAGTCACCGGAGCCGTAGCCTCCGTGGTCACCGGAGCCGTAACCCCCGTGGTCACCGGAGCCATAACCCGAGTGATCGCCCGAGCCGTAGCCCGAGTGGTCGCCGTAGCCATGGCCGGAGTGCCCACCGAAGCCGTACCCCGAGTCACCGCCGTAGCCGTACCCGGAGTCGTCGCCCCCGGAGCCGTAGCCCGAGTCGTCGTCGGAGTCGTCGTAGGCCTGCTCGGCCCACCGGTGGTGTCCGGTGTGCTCGCCGTGCCGGTGCGCATCCTTGCCGCCGGCGCAGGAGTTGCCGAAGGTCGGGTTGAGCCCGGAGACGCCGTCGACGGAGTTGCCGCAGGCGTTGACCGGCGCGTCGACCGGGACCGAGAGGCTGTTGCCGGAGAGGACGCCCGGCGAATCCTTGGCAGCGCCGGCCGTGTACGTCTCGGCCACGGCGGGGCTGCCGCACAGGGACAGAATGCTTGTCGCGGCGGCGGCCGCGACCATTCCCTTACCCAGGGTCTGTCGCAATCTCGTTGTCTTCCTGCTTGAAGAAGTGGGAAAAAAAGCCGGCCTTGGAACAGGAAAGTGTCCAAGGCCGGCCGTGACACAGCCGGAGCGGCTGGTGCGTTGCGTCGTCAGTCGTTGACGCAGGTGTTGCCGAACGCCGGGTTCAGCAGGCCGATCACGTCGATCGAGTTGCCGCACACGTTGACGGGGATGTGCACGGGAACCTGGACCACGTTGCCCGAGAGGACACCCGGCGAACCGATGGCGGCGCCCTCGGCACCGGCGTCGGCGAAGGCCGGGGCGGCCATACCGAGAGCCATGATCGCACCAGCGACAACAGCAGCGCTCTTCTTCATGAACGTTCCCTTCTCTGCGGTCATGCCCTATGACGGCCGAAACCGAGCGAGCACAGCTTGGGCGGCTCGCACCATGACCTGCAGCCTGTGAAACGAGGGATAGACACAGGAAGAAACTCAAGAACGCGTGTCACCTGACAATTCACTCGATCGTCGGCACTTAATTGACGTGATGGCCGCACCAACGCAGAAACGCTTCTCTTCAAGGGAAGGCGGAGGGTGGACAGTTTTGAAAAACGACAAGGGCGGCCCGTACGGAAAAAAATCCGACGGGCCGCCCCGGCCACCGCATTGACGGACGATCAGCTGCCGATGGCGCCGTTGCCCGAGAGCACCGGGATGTTGTCCGCGATGTGCGACAGGGGCTCGTCGCCCTTCGCCTGGGTGGAGTTCTCGGTGCACTGCTGGTTCTGCTCGGCGGACAGGATCGGCACGTCCTGGAGGACGGTGACCGGGACGAGGACGCCCACGATCGAAGCCGCGTTGACCTTGGCGGGCAGGCCGACACAGAGCTTGTTCAGGTCGCCCTGGGCGAGCCCGAGCTGGGGGCTCATGTCGCCGACGGTCTTGGCGTTGCCGTAGACCTGCTCGGCACCGTTCCCGTTGACCGTGGTGACGCCGTTGTCGTTGCCGATGGCCAGCGCCTGCGGGGCGGCCGTCGCCGAGACGCCGACGACGGAAGCCGCGACAGCCGTCGCAGCCATTGCCTTCTTGAGCATTTCTGCGGTCCTTTCCTGGCAGAGACACAATTCCTGCTCCCCCATCAACCGGGGTGGGCCGGATTGGTTGCGTGACTTCACCCGGTTGGATTCATCAGGGCCATTGGAGTGAATCGGAGCAACCATGCGGCCCGGTGCCAGTTGTTCAGGTCGCTCCGGTGGACGGGGTTACTCCAGAAGGGATCATGAAGTGATCAAGAAGGTTATGGCTGCTGCGGCTGTCGCCGCTTCCGTCGTCGGAGCCTCGGCTGCCGTCGCCGCCCCGGCGATGGCGATCGGTAACGACAACGGCGTCACCACGACGAACGGCAACGGCGCCGAGCAGGTCTACGGCAACCAGGCCACGTACGGCAACATGAGCCCGCAGATGGCGCTCATCCAGGGCTCGCTGAACAAGCCCTGCATCGGCCTGCCCGCCAAGGCGAACCTGGCCTCGCTGGTCGGCCTCGTGCCGGTCACCGTCGCCCAGGACGTGCCGATCCTCTCCGCGCCGCAGAACCAGCAGTGCACCGAGAACTCCACCCAGGCGAAGGGCGACGAGCCCCTGTCGCACATCCTGGACAACATCCCGGTCCTCTCGGGCAACGGCTCCGCGGGCAGCTGACCCCCGGACGCGCACCACGGGCCGCCGAATGCTCGGCGGCCCGTTGGTCTGCCGTCCGCGCGCGGACCGTCCACGGGGCGCTTTCGCCGGCTCGTGAGCCGACTTGTCACCCCAGCCGACTTATTGCTCCATTCAGGGCAAAGGCCGCAACCAAACCGGCCATCACCCAGTTGATCATCGCGCGGCTCCGCAACGGGAGTCCGTCCTCCGAAAGGGATAGAACATGAAGAAGCTGTGGGCGACCGCGGCTGTTGCCGCCTCCATCGCCGGTGCCACCGCCGCTGTCGCCACCCCGGCGATGGCCATCGGCAACGACGACGGTGTCACCACCACCAACGGCAACGGTGCCGTGCAGAAGTACGGCAACCAGGAGACCAAGGGCGACATGAGCCCCCAGCTCTCCCTCGTCCAGGGCACCCTGAACAAGCCCTGTGTCGGCCTGCCGGTCAAGGCGAACCTCGCCTCGATCGTCGGTGTCGTCCCGGTCACCGTTCTGCAGGACGTGCCGATCCTGTCGGCCCCGCAGAACCAGCAGTGCACCGAGAACTCCACCCAGGCCAAGGGCGACGAGCCGCTGTCGCACATCCTGGACAACATCCCGGTCCTGTCGGGCAACGGCGCCGTGGGCAGCTGACCCCACCAGCACCACGAGAGCGGGCCGCCGAGCACCTCGGCGGCCCGCTTCTCTTGTGTTCTACGGCTTCTACAGCCTTTCGGCCTCTACGGCTGCTTCGGCTTCGCGTAGAGCGCCTCGATGTCGTCCGCGTAGGCCGCCGTCACCACGTGCCGTTTGAGTTTCAGCGACGGGGTGAGCAGTCCGTTGTCCTCGGTGAACTCGCCCTCGACCAGGGCGAAGGCGCGGATCGACTCGGCGCGGGAGACGGCCGAGTTGGCGTAGTCCACGGCCTTCTGGACGTCGGCGCGCAGGCGCGGGTCCCGTACGAGGTCGGCGAGCGGGGTGTCGGCGGGGAGCTTGCGGACCGCGAGCCAGTGGGCGAGGGCCTCGGGGTCGAGGGTGATCAGGGCGGCGACGAAGGGGCGGTTGTCGCCGACGACCAGGCACTGGCCGACCGGGGCGCGGCTGCGCAGCCGGTCCTCCAGGACGGCCGGCGAGACGTTCTTGCCGCCGTTGGTGACGAGGATGTCCTTCTTGCGGCCGGTGATGGTGAGATAGCCGTCCTCGTCGAGCGCGCCGAGATCCCCGGTCGCGAACCACTCGTCCCGCAGTACGGCGTCGGTGGCCGCCGGGTTGTTCCAGTACGCGCCGAAGACCACCCCGCCCTTGATCAGCACCTCGCCGTCGTCGGCGATGCGGATCGTGGTGCCGGGCACCGGGAGGCCGACCGTGCCGGGGCGGGGCCGCAGGGGCGGGACGATGGTGGCGGCGGCCGTGGTCTCGGTGAGGCCGTAGCCCTCGTAGACGATGATTCCGGCCGCGGCGAAGAAGAGGTTGAGGTCGCGGTCGAGCGGGGAGCCGCCGCTGATGGCGTACCGCATACGGCCGCCGAGTTCCTTGCGGACACGGCGGTAGACCAGCAGGTCGTAGAGGGCCCACGCGGCGTAGAGGGCGGGGCTCGGGCCCTTGCCGGTGCCGAGGAACTTGTCGAGGTACGCCTTGCCGAAGCGGACCGCGACGCGGTCGGCGCGGTCGAAGGAGGCAGCGCGGCCCATCCGTTCGGCGGTCGCGCGGCCGGTGTCGTGGATCTTCTCGAAGAGGTACGGCACACCGACCAGGAACGTGGGCCTGAACTCCCGTAGCGCCGGACGGAGTTCGTCGGGCTTGATGCTCGGGCAGTGGCCGGTCTCGATGCGGGCCATCAGACAGGCGATCTGCAGGGTGCGGCCCATGATGTGCGCGAGCGGGAGGAAGAGGAGCGTCGAGGCGACCTGGCCGGTGACCTCGGTGAAGAGGGGGTGCAGCAGCTCGACCGTGTTGGCGGCCTCGGCGTGCAGGTTGGCGTGGGTGAGGACACAGCCCTTGGGGCGGCCGGTGGTGCCGGAGGTGTAGCAGATCGTCGCGACCGTGTCGGGGGTGAGAGCGCTGCGGCGCTTGGTGACCTCCTCGTCGGTGATGTCCCGTCCCAGGGTGGCGAGTTCGGCCAGGGCGCCCGTGTCCAGCTGCCAGATGCGCGGGTGTTGGGGGTGGCGGGCGGTGCCCGTCATGACCGTGTCGGTGTTCTCGGAGTTCTCCGTGACGACGAAGCGGGTGCCCGAGTCCCTGACGATCCACTCCACTTGCTCGGCGGACGAGGTCGCGTAGATCGGCACGGTCCGGCCGCCGGCCGCCCAGATCGCGAAGTCGAGGACCGTCCACTCGTAGCGGGTGCGGGACATCACCGCGACCCGGCCGCCCGGTTCGAGGCCGGCGGCTATCAACCCCTTCGCGGTGGCGGTGACTTCACGGGCGAAGGCGGCGGCGGTGACAGGGTGCCAGCTGCCGTTCTGTTCGCGGCGGAGGACCACGGTGTCGGGTGCCTCCGCCGCATTCGTGAACGGCAGGTCGGCGGTGCTGCCGGTCGTCGGGCGCGGGGCGAGCGGCAGGGTGCTCGCCTCTCGTACGACGCCCCGCTCGTCCCTGGTGAGTTCGACCCGGGTGCGGGCCGCCAGGTCGGTGCGTTGCCGCGCCCGCTTCAGGTCCTTGCGTACGCCCATGTCGGCTGCTCCCGGTCGGCGGTGAGACGGTGACTGGGGCGCCAACTTACTCGCAAGTAGGGGAAGGTCAATGGGGTCGGTGGGGTTGAGTCCAGGTTGGGTTCGGGTTCGGTCGGGTTCAGTTCAGGCGGCTCGCCTCGTCGATCGCCTCGGCGAGTTGTTGTACGTCCTTGTCCTCCGTCTTCTTCGCCAACGCGTGCGCGCGGTCGGCGAGTTCGTCGAGGCCCGGGTCTCCTGGCAGATCGCCGGAGCGGAGGGATTCGGCGAAGTAGGCGACCACGGCGGTGACTTGGAAGCGGGGCGAGGCGCTGGACAGGGAGTCGTGCAGGGCGTCGGTCTCCAGCTGGCCCGACTCCTCGTGCGGGGCGCGGGTGTTCGGGTCGAGCCAGCGGACGCTCGCGGTGGCGAGGTGGCCGTCGGCGCCGGGCCTGGTGCGGACGGCGTAGAGGGCGGTCACGGTGTGGCCGGGGCCGATCTCGCCGCCGTCGACGTTGTCGTTGCGGAAGTCGTCGTCGGCGACCTTGCGGTCCTCGTAGCCGATGAGCCGGAACTGCGCGACCGTCTCGGGGTCGAAGGCGACCTGGGCCTTGGCGTCGCGGGCGGTGAGGTCGATGTTCTGCGGGAGTTGGTCGACGAAGACCTTGCGGGCGTCGGCGTCGTCCGAGACGTAGGCGGTGTGGCCGTCTCCCTTGTCGGCGAGTTTCTCCATCAGGGCGTCGCCGTAGTCGCTGCCGACTCCGACGCCGAAGAGGGTGATGCCGTGGTCGCGGCGTTCGTTCGCGATGCGTTCCAGGATCGAATCGGCGTTGGTGTCACCGGTGTTGGCGAGGCCGTCGGAGATGAGGACGACCCGGTTGGTGGCGCCCTCGCGCAGGCCCTCGGTGGCGGTGGCGTAGCCGGTCTCGACGCCGGCGCCGAGGTTGGTCGAGGACTGGGTCTCCAACTCGTCGATGGCGTGGTGGACTTTGCCGCGGTGGCCGTCGAGGCGGGTCATCGGCAGGACGGTCTCGGCCTCGTCGCTGAAGGTGACGAGCGCTACCGAGTCGTCGTCGCGCAGCCGGTCGGTCATCTCGTCGAGGGACTTCTTGGCGAGGTCGAGCCGGCCCGTCTCGGCCATGGAACCGGAGACGTCGATGACGAACGTGAGGGCGGCGGGCGGGCGTTCACCGTTGTCGTCGGCGGTGCGGGTGGCGAGGCCGACACGGACCAGGGACCAGTTGGCGCTGTCGGTGCGGGCGCCGTCGACGGTGACCGTGAAGCCGTTGCCGTCGGGGCGTTCGTAGTCCTGCCGGAAGCTGTTGACGAACTCCTCGGGGCGGATCGTCGACGGGTCGGGCAGTTGTCCGTCGGCGAGGACGCGGCGGGCGTAGCCGTAGGAGGCCGTGTCGACGTCGAGGGCGAAGGTGGAGAGGTAGTCGGGGGACGGGGCGATCTTGTCGGGGCTGTCCGTCTGCTCGCCCTCCTCGCTCTGGCCGTTGCGCTGCTCTCCGCCGGAGGTGACAGCCGGTGCCGGGGCCGGGAAACCGGTCCGGTTCGCCCCGTCCGCGCTGCTGGTGTTGCTGCCGCCGCCCGCGCTGCAGCCGGTGAGCAGCAGGCCGCCCGCGGCGGTGAGGGCGAGCAGGGTGGCGCGCAGGTGCCGGGTGCCGTGGCGGGTGCGATGGCGGGCGTACTCCTGCGCCGGTCGTGTGCGGTCGGTGTGGCTGGTCTCCATCTCCCGTGCCCCCTCGGTCCGTTGACGTCGACTTCTTGCGACTGTGACGGCGGAGGGGACGGGAACGTGCGCTACGGGGAGTTGCGGAAGCGTCTCGAAGGGGTCGCGATCATGACTCGTCGTGACCGGTGGGAAATCCTCCGGTGACCTAGGACACGATGTCCTTGCGGGCGAAACCCCGGAAGGCCAGGGCGAACAGCACGACGGCGTACGTAACGGAGACCGCCGTGCCCTGGATCATGCCGGACCACTCCGGATGGGGCTGTACGGCGTCCGCCCAGGCGAACTGCCAGTGCGCGGGCAGGAAGTCGCGCCAGTGGCCGAGGGCCGTGACGGCGTCCAGGACGTTGCCGACGATGGTCAGGCCGACCGCGCCGCCGACCGCGCCCAGAGGAGCGTCGGTCTTCGTCGAGAGCCAGAACGCGAGCCCGGCGGTGACCAGTTGGGACACGAAGATGTACGCCACGACCACGAGGAGGCGTTGGGCGGCCGTGCCCGAGCCGATCGCGCCGCCGGTGGGCAGCTCCAGTGGGCCCCAGCCGTAGGCGGCGGTGCCGACGGCCAGGGCGACGAGCGGGAGCAGGATCATCGCGCCGAGGCTGAGGCTCAGGCCGACGACCAGCTTGGACCAGAGCAGGCGGGCCCGGGGCACGGGTGCCGCCAGCAGATAGCGCAGGGACGACCAGCTGGCCTCCGAGGCGACCGTGTCCCCGCAGAACAGGGCGACCGGGACGACCAGCAGGAAGCCCGCCGACACGAACAGGTTCACCGCGGCGAAGTTGGCGCCGGACGCGGTGGCCGTGTCCATCAGGGTCACCTGGGAGTTGCGCCCGCCCGGGGTGCCGCCGATCGCGAAGGCGGCCACCAGGACGAAGGGCAGCGCGGCGAGGATGCCGCCCATGACCAGGGTACGGCGCCGCTTCAACTGCCGGACCAGCTCTACCCGGAGGGGCAGTGTGCGGCCCGCGCGGTAGCCGGAGGCCACCTCTGCGGGCTCGGCGAGCGTGCTCATGCGGAACCTCCGATCAGGGTGAGGAAGGCGTCTTCCAGTCGGCGGTGGGGGCCGACGGAGGAGACGGGGACTTCGAGTCGTACGAGTTCCACGAGGAGTCGGGCCGCGGTGGGCGAGCCGTGGGTGGGGTGCGCCGAGGAGGGGCTCGGTGCGGTGGGCGGGGGCGCCGGGTCCTCCGCGAGGGACGGGGGCACCGGCGCGTCGAGTGCGGTGCCGGACGCATCGGCCGTGGCGGAGGTGGCCGGCTCGGCGAGTGCGACGCCGGACGCCTCGGCGGTGGCGGCGCCCTGCGTGTCGCGCGCCGCGCCGGCCCCCTCCGCCACGGCGCCGCCCGCCGGGGAGGCGGCGGACACCAGGCGGTCGCCAGGGGCCAGTTGGTCGCCGGGGGCCAGTTGGTCGGCGGACACCGGGTGGTCACCGGAGGACGGACCGTCGGCGAAGGACGGACCGTCGTCGGAGGCCAGCCGCAGCAGCAGGCCGCCCTCCGCGCGGGTCACCGAGTCGACGTCCGGCAGGGCCGCGATCTTCTCCACCAGCGGGTCGGGGATGTCGGCGGCCAGGCCGACGAGCAGGGTGTCTCCGGAGCCGATGATCTCCGCGACCGGGCCCGCCTGGACGAGTCGGCCGCGGTCCATGACCACCAGGTGGGTGCAGGACTGCTCGACCTCCGCGAGGAGGTGGCTGGAGACGATGACCGTGCGGCCCGCTTCCGCGTAGCGGATCATCACCTCGCGCATCTCGCGGATCTGCGGCGGGTCGAGGCCGTTGGTCGGCTCGTCGAGGATGAGGAGGTCGGGCAGGCCCAGCATGGCCTGGGCGATGGCGAGGCGCTGGCGCATGCCCTGGGAGTAGGTGCGCACCGCGCGGGCGAGTGCGTCGCCGAGGCCCGCGATCTCCAGGGCCTCCTCCAGGTGGGCGTCCTCCGGGGGCCGTCCCGTCGCCTGCCAGTACAGCTCCAGGTTCTCGCGGCCGGAGAGGTGCGGGAGGAAGCCCGCGCCCTCGACGAAGGCACCGACCCTGGAGAGCACCGGGGCGCCCGGGCGGATCGCGTGGCCGAAGACCCTGATCTCGCCGTCGTCCGGTTTGATCAGGCCCATCAGCATGCGCAGGGTGGTCGTCTTGCCCGCGCCGTTCGGGCCCAGCAGGCCGAGCACCTGGCCCTTCTCCACCCGGAAGGACAGCTCCCGCACCGCGTACCGGTCCGCCGACTTCGCGTACCGCTTGCTCAAGTCGGTGATCTGGAGCGGGACTTCGGCCAGCTCGAGGTCGGGGGGTGTCGCGGAGGTGCGGCGGCGTCCGGTCAGCAGCAGCGCCAGCGCGAGCACCGCGCCGGTGAGCGGCAGCCACCACACCCAGGACGGCAGGGTCGCCGCCGCGGTCGTCACGCCCGGGGCCGTCGGCGCCTTGAGGTCGCTCTTCAGGGTGACGGTGTACGTCGCCGGGGCCGTCGGGGAGGAGTACGCGAGGTCCGTCGAGGCGAGGACCAGGCGCAGGTGGTGGCCGCTCTGGACGTCGTAGTCGATGGCCGGGAGGGTGATCGTGACGTCCTTGCCCGCCTTGGCTCCCTCGACCCTGAGGGGGGTCACCAGCTGGGAGGGGAGCACCTGTTGGGTGCCGCCCGGGCCGACGTCGTAGACCTTGCCGAAGAGGACGGCGTCGTCGCTCGTCGACTTGACGTGGACGGTGACCGTGGGCGATCCGGTGATGCGGAGGCCCTGCGTGAGGGGCTTGGAGTCGAACGCGGCGTACTGGCCGGGAAAGTCGAGGGAGATGCCGACGCCCAGGGAGGACAGCTGGGACAGGCCGCCCGCGCTGCCGAGGCCGGGCAGGGCGGAGATCGCGGGCGGGCTGGCGCCGGCCGGGTTGGTGAAGGACTGCTCGCGGCGGCCGGTCAGGGCGAACGCGTGCGGGTCGCTCTCCAGGCCGGGGTAGGCGCTGCCGCTCGCGCCGCGCAGCTGGGCGGCGCCGTCCGTGGAGTCGACGCCTCCGGTGCGGGTGACGCGGAACGCCGGGCCGGTGTCGGTGTTCTTGTCGTCCTTCAGGTACCGGTCGAACCACGAGGTCACGCGGGCCTGGACACGGCTCGTCTCCATGTCGCCGCCGTCGTGGCCGCCCGCGATCCAGTCGACGTCCACGGGGGCGCCGTTGGCGCGGATCGCCTTCGCGGCGGCGTCGGCCTGGCCGAGCGGGAAGAGGGAGTCGGTCTGGCCCTGGAGCAGGAGGGTCGGCACGTTGATGTGCGAGGCGACGGCGGACGGGGAGCGGGCCTCCAGGAGGGCGCGCGCCGCCGCGTCCGGCTTGCCCGACTCGGCGACCCGGTCGTACATCGCGCACAACTGGGGCTCGAAATTGGCGCAGCCGCCACCGGAGTTGATGAAGATGCTCGCCCAGAGCTTCTTGAAGACGCCGTTCGGGAACAGGGCGTCGGCGAGGTTCCAGTACGTGATCGCCGGGGCGATGGCGTCCACGCGGTCGTCGTACCCGGCGGCGAGCAGGGAGATCGCTCCGCCGTAGGAACCGCCCGCCACGCCCACGCGCGGGTCGCCGGGCTTGTCCAGCTGGACGTCCGGCTGCTTCGCCAGCCAGTCGATCAGCTTGGAGACGTCCTTGACCTCGCCGTCCGGGTCGTTGAGCCCGATCTTGCCGGTCGACTTCCCGAAGCCGCGCGCGGACCAGGTCAGTACCGCGTACCCGTCTCTGGCCAGGCCCTCGGCCTGCTCGCGTACGTCGTCCTTGCTGCCGCCGAAGCCGTGGGCCAGGAGGACGGCGGGGCGGCGGCCGGTCGTGCCGGAGGTGAAGTACGAGGTGTCGAGGCGCACTCCGTCCACGGCCATGACGCGGTCGGAGCGGTGCACCGGAGGCGGCTCGTCGGAGGCAACCGCCGTCCAGGTACCGGCACCCGCGAGCACCACGACGGCGGCCCCGGCGGCCAGCAGCCGCCGGGGCCTTCGCAGCAGCCCTCGCAGGGCGGGCAGTCGAAGATCCATGCCTCAACGGTACGGCCCGCGACTGACAACCGAGGCAGCCCCCGGACCGAACCTCCACCCCTCCGCGGGGAGTACGAGCCCGCTCCCGCATACCGCGTCCGTGGTACGAAGTCCCATGGACAGCTTGGGCAGACCGGACACCTTCACGATCCGCCGGGCGACCTCCGTCGCCGAGGTCGCCGCGGCCGAGCACCTCTTCGACGGTCCCGTCCGCGCGGAGTGGGCCGAGCGTTTCCTGACCGCAGGCGGACACCATCTCTTCCTCGCGTACGACGCCGACGGGGGCGGCGGCGAGCCGACGCCGGTCGGCTTCGTCAGCGGGGTCGAGACGACGCACCCCGACAAGGGCACCGAGATGCTGCTCTACGAACTCGCGGTCGCGGAGCCGTATCGCCGCCGGGGGCTCGGTCGGGCGCTGGTGCGGCGGCTGGACGCGCTCGCGCGGGAGCGGGGCTGCTACGGGATGTGGGTGCTGATCGACACCGGGAACGACATCGCCCTCGCCACCTACCGCAGCGCGGGTGGCAAGGACGACGGGTCGTGCTCCGTGGTGACGTGGGACTTCACCTAACGGAACGTGATGGGAGCGTCGCGAAGTCCCTTACGCCTGCTGGTCCTCCGGGATCGACACCAGCCAGCGGGTCTCGCGGCGCGGGCGCAGATAGAACGCCCAGTAGAGAGTGGCCACGGCGACGATGCCGCCCGTCCACAGCAGGTAGGCCGTCTCCTGCTGGGTCAGGATGTACGCCAGAACCGCGATCAGCAGGATCGGCATCGCGGGCCACAGCGGCATGCGCCACGCGTGCGTGTGGCGGTGTGAGCCGCGGCGGGAGAGGAGTGCGGCCACCGCTACCAGCAGGTACATGCCGGTCACCGACACGCCCGTCACGCCGTAGAGGGTGTCCAGGTTGACGAAGCAGAGCACTGCTCCGGGGATGCCCACGGCGAGGGTGGCCACCCAGGGGGAGCCGAAGCGGCCGAGCTTGGCGAAGACCGTGTTGACCGGGGTGGGCCAGGCCTTGTCGCGGGCGGAGGCGAAGAGGACGCGGGAGTTCTGGATGACCATGACGATGCCCGCGTTGATGATCGCGAGGGCCACGCAGAGGCTGACGAAGGTGCCGACCGCCGAGTTGGACCAGGCGGTGACCATGCTGCTGATGTCGCCGCCGGTCAGTTCGGAGAGGTCGGACGCGCCCATGGTGATGGCGACCACCGGGACCAGGATGATCACCGTGGAGATCGCCAGGGTGGCGAGGACCGTGCGGGCGACGTTGCGGCGCGGGTTCTCCAGTTCCTCGGAGAGGTAGACCGCCGTCGAGAAGCCCTGGGTGACGAAGAGGGCGATCGCCAGTCCGGAGACCACGAGCATCGCCGTCACCGTGTCGGTGTGGCCGCCGGTGCCCGCGACCTGCATCGAGGTGAGGCTGCCGAGGCCGCGGTGGCTGTGCGTGAAGCCGAGGAGGGCCACGACTCCCGCCGCTATGACCTCCAGGACCAGGAAGATGCCCGTGATCCACGCGTTGGCCCGCAGGTCCAGCAGGCCCGCCAGCGTGGCCAGGAGCATCACGCCCGCGCCGGTCATCGACGGGTTCAGGTGGACGATCGGGGTCAGGTAGTCCGCCGTGCCCATCGCTATCACCGGCGGGACGATCATCACGACCAGGAGGGAGAGGACGAAGACCAGCCAGCCAGCCAGACGCCCCGCCAGCGTCGACACCATCGCGTACTCGCCGCCCGCGCTGGGGATGAGGGTGCCCAGCTCCGAGTAGCAGAACGCGACGGCGACGCAGAGGACCGAGCCGATCGCGATCGTGAGGGCGGTCGCGGTGCCGAGCGAGCCGAACAGGTCGGGGACCACCACGAAGAGCGTGGAGGCCGGTGTCACGCAGGAGAGCGTCAGGAGCGTGCCGCCGACGATGCCGATGGAACGCTTCAGCTGCCGCGGATTCCGGGAACCGTCCGACGGTGCCTCGGAGACGGCGGCTTCGGCGGTGGGGAGGGTGTCGGTCACGCGCTGATGGAACATTGACGGAAACCATCACGTCAATGGGTGTTCACCTACGGAATTCGTTGATCCAGTCCGCCGAGAGTGACGTATTCGGCGTCCGAGGGCAGTGCCGGACCCGGTTCGGCTCCCTACGGGAACCGCAGTGGCCGTCCGCGAAAAAATGGGGCCGTCCGCGATACGGACGGCCCCACTCGGTGCTGCTGCAGGCTGCTCAGTGGTTGCGCGGGAACCCGAGGTCGACGCCGGTCGGGGCGTCGGCCGGGTCGGGCCACCGGGTGGTGACGACCTTGCCGCGGGTGTAGAAGTGCGTGCCGTCGTTGCCGTAGATGTGGTGGTCGCCGAAGAGGGAGTCCTTCCAGCCACCGAACGAGTGGTAGCCCACCGGAACCGGGATCGGGACGTTGACGCCGACCATGCCGGCCTCGATCTCCAGCTGGAAGCGGCGGGCGGCGCCGCCGTCGCGGGTGAAGATCGCGGTGCCGTTGCCGAAGGGCGAGCTGTTGATGAGGGCCACGCCCTCGTCGTAGGTGTCCACGCGCAGGACGCACAGCACCGGGCCGAAGATCTCGTCCGTGTAGGCCTTCGCCGTCGTCGGCACCTTGTCGAGGAGCGAGATGCCGATCCAGTGGCCGTCCTCGAAGCCCTCGACCGTGTAGCCGGTGCCGTCCAGGACGACCTCCGCGCCCTCGGCCGCCGCGCCGGTGACGTAGGAGGCCACCTTGTCGCGGTGGACGGCGGTGATGAGCGGGCCCATCTCGCTCGTCGGGTCGTTGCCGGGGCCGATCTTGATCTTCTCGGCGCGCTCGCGGATCTTCTCCACCAGCTCGTCGCCGATCGAACCGACCGCGACCACCGCGGAGATGGCCATGCAGCGCTCGCCCGCCGAGCCGTAGGCGGCGGACACGGCCGCGTCGGCCGCCGCGTCCAGGTCGGCGTCGGGGAGGACCAGCATGTGGTTCTTGGCGCCGCCCAGGGCCTGGACGCGCTTGCCGTTCGCGGAGGCCGTGGTGTGGATGTACCGGGCGATGGGGGTCGAGCCGACGAAGGAGACCGCCTTGACGTCCGGGTGCTCAAGGAGGCGGTCGACGGCCACCTTGTCGCCGTGGACGACGTTGAAGACGCCGTCGGGCAGGCCCGCTTCCGCCAGCAGTTCGGCGATCTTCAGGGACGCCGACGGGTCCTTCTCGGACGGCTTGAGGACGAAGGTGTTGCCGGTCGCGATGGCGATCGGGAACATCCACATCGGCACCATGGCGGGGAAGTTGAACGGCGTGATGCCGGCCACGACACCCAGCGGCTGGCGGATCGACGCCACGTCGACGCGGCTGGCGACCTCGGTGGAGAGTTCGCCCTTGAGCTGCACGGTGATCCCGCACGCCAGGTCGACGATCTCCAGGCCGCGCGCGACCTCGCCCAGCGCGTCGCTGTGCACCTTGCCGTGCTCGGCGGTGATCAGCTCGGCGATGGCGTCCCGGTTGGCCTCAAGGAGCGCCCGGAACTTGAAGAGGATCGTGGTCCGCTTGGCGAGCGAGGAGGTGCCCCAGGTCGCGTAGGCGTCCTTGGCGGCGGCGACCGCCGCGTCGACCTCGTCGACCGACGCGAACGCGACCTTCGTGGTGACCGCGCCGGTCGCCGGGTCGGTGACCGGCCCGTAGTTCCCCGACGCGCCTTCGACGGTCTTGCCGCCGATCCAGTGGTTGACGATCTTCGTCATGCCCAGTTGCTCCTTCACAGATGGCGGCGTCGGGTGGTGACGTGCCGTTCGTACAGCTCTCGTGCCTTGACCGCGGACGATCGGGCCGCGGTCTCGGCCACAGGAACATCCCACCAGGCCTGCGCCGGAGGCGCGCCCGACACAGTGTCTGCGGTTTCGGTCTCCACGTAGACACAAGTGGGAGTGTCCGCGGCCCGCGCCTCGGCGAGCGCCGCGCGCAGGTCACGGACGGTCTTCGCGCGCAGCACGCGCATCCCGAGGCTGGCCGCGTTGGCGGCGAGGTCGACGGGCAGCGGGGCGCCGGTGTAGGTGCCGTCGTCGGCCCGGTGGCGGTACGCGGTGCCGAACCGCTCGGCGCCGACCGACTCCGACAGGCCGCCTATGGACGCGTACCCGTGGTTCTGTATCAGCAGCACCTTGATCGCGATGCCCTCCTGTACGGCGGTCACGATCTCCGTCGGCATCATCAGATACGTGCCGTCGCCGACCAGCGCCCACACCGGCCGGTCCGGCGCGGCCAGCTTCACACCGATCGCGGCCGGGATCTCGTAGCCCATGCAGGAGTAGCCGTACTCCAGGTGGTACTGGTCGAACGACCGGGTCCGCCACAGCTTGTGGAGGTCGCCGGGGAGCGAGCCGGCCGCGTTGACGAGGATGTCCGAGCCGTCGACGATCTCGTCCAGCGCGCCCAGGACTTGGGGCTGCGTGGGGCGTACGTCGGGCTCGTCGGCCTCGTAGCAGGCGTCGACGCGCTGCTCCCAACGCTCCTTGTCCTCGCGGTACTCGGCGATGTACGACGCGTCGACCCGGTGACCGTTGCGGCCCAACTCCTTTGCCAGCGCGGCCAGTCCGCCGCGGGCGTCGGCTATCAGCGGCTGTCCGGCGAGCTTGTGGCCGTCGTACGGGGCGATGTTGAGGTTGAGGAAGCGGACGCCGGGGCGTTCGAAGAGGGTGTGCGAGGCGGTGGTGAAGTCGGTGTAGCGGGTGCCGACGCCGATCACCAGGTCGGCGAGCCGGGCGAGTTCGTCGGCGGTCGCGGTGCCGGTGTGGCCGATGCCGCCGACGTCCTGCGGGTGGTCGTGGTTCAGGGAGCCCTTGCCGGCCTGGGTGGAGGCGACCGGGATGCCGGTGGCGGCGGCGAACTCGGCGAGGGCGGCCTCGGCGCGGCTGTGGTGGACTCCGCCGCCCGCGACGATCAGCGGGCGCTTGGAGGCGCGGATCGCCCTTACGGCGGCGGCGAGTTCGGCCGGATCGGCGGCCGGTCGCCTTACGTACCAGGTGCGTTCGGCGAAGAACTCGTCCGGCCAGTCGTGCGCCTCGGCCTGGACGTCCTGTGGGAGAGCGAGAGTTACCGCCCCGGTCTCGACGGGGTCGGCGAGGACGCGCATGGCGTTCAGGGCGGCCGGGATCAGCGCTTCCGGGCGGGTGATCCGGTCGAAGTACCTCGACACCGGGCGCAGGCAGTCGTTGACCGACACATCGCCCGCGTACGGGACTTCGAGCTGCTGGAGCACCGGGTCGGCGACCCGGGTGGCGAAGGTGTCGCCGGGGAGCAGCAGCACCGGGAGGTGGTTGATCGTGGCGAGCGCGGCGCCGGTGACGAGGTTGGTGGCACCGGGGCCGATGGAGGTCGTGACGGCGTGCGCCGACAGCCGGTTCGACTGCCGCGCGTAGCCGACCGCCGCGTGCACCATGGACTGTTCGTTACGGCCCTGGTGGTACGGCATGACCGGTGACGCGGGCGGTGTCTCCCCACCGGGCACGGTGGCGTACTCGATGAGCGCCTGGCCGAGGCCGGCCACGTTGCCGTGGCCGAAGATGCCCCAGGTCGCACTGATCAACCGCCGCCGTACGCCGTCGCGTTCGGTGTACTGGGCGGACAGGAAGCGTACGAGCGCCTGTGCGACCGTGAGCCTCGTCGTTGAGGTCATCGGTGTTCCTCCGTGTGGTCCGGGTGCAAGCTGATCCGCAACTCCGGTACGGCTCCGCGACCCCGTCCGACTCGATGCCCGGGGCCGGGAACCTCAGTGCGCATGCTCCAACACGCAGGGTGATCAGCCGTGTTGGAGACCTCCGGCGCGGGGCCGTAGCGAGCGGGGAGTCGTCGCTCACACTTCGCTCCTGCCAGGGCGAAGCGGCTACCCGCGCCGGAGGCGTTCTGGGCCCGGGCGAACATGCTTTCCCCGCCCGGGAGTTGGACCCTTTGGTCCGTAATTCGCACGGTACATCCACCGCCGATCGGAAGCACGATCCGCTGCCCGTCACCGGCGGCCGACATCAGCCGGCCCTCACAGCAGTCCTACGGCGGTGTCGACGGCGGCGGCCACATCTCCGTCCGGCGGATAGAGAAGCGAACGGCCGACCACCAGGCCCCGCACGGTGGGGAGTTGGAGGGCGCCGCGCCACTTCTCGTAGGCGCCGTCCTGGTCGTCGCCGACCTCGCCGCCGAGGAGGACGGCGGGGAGGGTGGAGGTCTCCATGACCTGGGCCATGTCGTCCGGGTTCTCGGTGACCGGGAGCTTGAGCCAGGTGTAGGCCGAAGTGCCGCCCAGGCCCGAGGAGATGGCGATGGACTTGACGACGGCCTCGGCGGAGAGATCGTTCTTCAGCCTGCCCTCGTCGGTGCGGCGGCTGATGAACGGCTCGACGAACAGCGGGAGTCGACGGGCGGCCATGTCGTCGATGGCTCGGGCGGTGGACTCCAGGGTGGTGAGAGAGCCCGGGTCGTCGTAGTCGATGCGCAGCAGCAGTTTGCCCGCGTCGAAACGGAGCCGCTCGATGTCCTCGGCGCGGTGGCCGGTGAAGCGGTCGTCGAGTTCGAAGCTGGCGCCCTGGAGGCCGCCGCGGTTCATCGAGCCCATGACGACCTTGCCGTCGAGGGCGCCGAGGAGGAGCAGGTCGTCCAGGATGTCGGCGGTCGCGAGCACACCGTCGACACCGGGGCGGGACAGCGCGAGGCAGAGGCGTTCGAGCAGTTCGGCGCGGTTGGCCATGGCGAACTTGCGGTCGCCGACGCCGAGCGCGCCGCGGGCCGGGTGGTCGGCGGCGACGATCATCAGTCGGCCGGCGTCGTTGAGGAGGGGGCGCCGGATACGGCGGGCGGCCGCCTCGGCGATCGCCTCGGGGTGGCGGGCGCGGACGCGGACGAGTTCGGAGATGTCCACGCGGGGGCCGGTGCCACTGTCGTGACTGGAGGGGCCGGAGTTGCCGGCGGGACCGGAGTTGCCGGAGCCGCCTTCGTGACCGGTGAGACCGTCGCCGCCCTCGTGGCCCCCGTGCGCGTGCGTCACGGCGCCCCCGTCCTTGTTTCCGTCCCCGCCCTCGCGTCCGTGTTCGTGCTCGGCGCCCGCCACGCGGCCGGCCCTCACAGCACCGCTCCGGCCGCGATCGCGCCCTCGACCTCGGTAGCCGTGGGCATCGCGGACGAGCACTCCAGGCGCGAAGCGACGATCGCGCCGGCCGCGTTGGCGTGCCGCATGATCTTCTCCAGGTCCCAGCCGGCCAGCAGGCCGTGGCAGAGCGAGCCGCCGAAGGCGTCACCGGCACCGAGTCCGTTGAGCACGTTCACGGGCAGCGGGGGCACCTCGGCCGACTCGCCGTCCCGGTTGACCGCGAGGACACCCTTGGGGCCCTGCTTGACGACGGCGAGTTCGACACCGGCGTCCAGCAGTGCGCGGGCGGCGGCGTGCGGCTCGCGCACGCCGGTGGCGACCTCCACCTCGTCGAGGTTGCCGACCGCGACGGTGGTGTGGCGCAGGGCCTCCTCGTAGAAGGGGCGGGCCGCGCTCGGGTCCTTCCAGAACATCGGCCGCCAGTCGAGGTCGAAGACCGTCGTACCGGACTTGGCGCGGTGCGCGAGGGCGGCGAGCGTCGCCGTGCGGCTGGGCTCCTCGCTCAGGCCGGTGCCGGTGATCCAGAAGATGCGGGCCTCGTGGATCGCGTCCAGGTCGAGCTCGTGGGCGTCGATCTCCAGGTCGGGGGCCTTGGGCTGCCGGTAGAAGTACAGCGGGAAGTCGTCCGGCGGGAAGATCTCGCAGAAGGTGACCGGGGTCGGGTAGTCGGCGACCGGGGTGACCCAGCGGTCGTCGACGCCGAAGTCGCGCAGCGCCTCGTGCAGGTAGGTGCCGAAGGGGTCGTCGCCGGTGCGCGAGACCAGGGCGACCTCGCGGCCGAGCCGGGCGGCGGCGACGGCGACGTTCGCGGCCGAGCCCCCGAGGAACTTCCCGAAGGTCGTCACCTGCGGCAACGGCACGCCCGTCTGCAGCGGATAGAGGTCCACCCCCAGCCGCCCCATGGTGATCAGGTCGTACGCCATCGACTTCCCCTTTATTTCGGCTCTCCCCGGTTTCTAGTCCCGGGGGCCGAGCCCTGTCAATGTTTTGTCCAGACATTCGGACGAGACGGGGTGGGGCGGGTGGTCTGTCGGGTGCGGGTTCGTTGTGGTTGCTCGCGCAGTTCCCCGCACCCCTTACGGGGCGCTCCAGTCCCGTAGGACTATGCGTGGATGTCTGTTGCCGTGCGCGTCCGTGCCGGGCATGGGCCCGGTGGGTCATGGGAGACCGTGCTTGGGATGCCGCATCCCCGGCTCCGTCCCGGCGTCATCAGTTATCGCGGGATTCGGCTCGCCCTGTCGCGGCCCCGGGCTCGGCTGGAGGCGCCGATAGGAGCCGCGACCCTGCTGTTCGGGTTCGAGGGGACTGTCCGCATTTCACGGGTGGGGCGGGAATCGGCCACGCTCGGGTCCGTGTTCTGCGGTCCTACGACCACTGCCGCGCTCGGTGAGCACAGTGGGCGGCTCGCGGGGGTCGAGGTGCTGTTGATGCCGTGGGCCGCGTTCACACTGTTCGGTACGGCTCAGCACGAGCTCGCCGACCGGGTCGTGGACCCCGACGAACTGCCGCACGCCCTCGGCTCCCGCTGGACCGGCATCGGTGAACTGGCCGCCGCGCTCGCCGCGTTGCCGACCTGGACCGCCCGGTTCGGGCTGCTGGACGAGGTGTTCACCCGATGGTCGGCGGCCGGTACGCCCAGTTCGGCCCGGGTGGAGCGGGCCTGGTCCGAGCTGGTGCGGAACTGGGGCGCGGTGCCGGTGCCCCAGCTCGCCGACGAAGTGGGCTGGAGCGTACGGCAGTTGGAGAACCGTTTCCGGGAGCAGATCGGACTCGGCCCCAAGGCGGCGGCCCGGGTACTGCGACTGCAGCGCGCCCGGCGGCTCCTCGCGGCCGGCCACAGCCAGGCGGAGACGGCGGCGGTCTGCGGGTTCTACGACCAGGCGCATCTGAGCGGGGAGTTCAGGGCGATGACGGGGTGCACGCCGGGCCAGTTCATGGTGGGCCGGGCGAGGCCGGTGGTGGCGCAGCCAGGGATGCCGGCCGGGGACCGGATGACGGGCGAGGCGACGAGTCTGCTGGTCGCTCCCGGTCGGGGTGCGGATTTCTCCAAGACCGGCCGGGCGCGTTGATGCAGGCTGATCACCTGGCCGGTTGATCCCCGGGGACGCGCAGGCCTCCGGGGATCGGCCGGTCCGAGGGGGATGCGGGGGATACGGGGGATGCGGGGAAGCCGGTGGGCCGGGCCCGGCGCAGCGGGTCCGGCCCACCTTGCTGCGCGCGCCTCTCTTTCCAGTCAGGTGTCGGCCCCTCAGCCAGATGTCAACGCGCCGCGCCTCCGCGCCCGCGTGCGCCTTTGCGTCACTTGCGTCACAAACGCCCCCTTCATGTCACACATGTCGCGTGTACGCGGGTCTTGGGTCACACCCGGCCCACAGGCGCTTCCCGTTCCTCACTCTGTGTCGTTGACCGGGCACAGGCTTTGTGATCGCCAGCGCAGCGCACGGCTCCCCCGACGGCCGCCCCCGGCCGCCGCCGCGGCGCGCGCAGGGAGGTGCACTGATGACCGACCGACGGCTCTGGTCGTACAAGGAAATCGCGGCCCACATCCGGGTCCAGCCCGACACCGTCCGCTCCTACCGCAAGCACGGCCTGCTGCCCCCGCCCGACCACGTGGAGAGCGGCAAGCCCTACTGGTACGCCGACACGGTCCGGGCCTGGGTGGCCTCCCGGCCGGGCAACCGGGGCCGCAGGGACGACTGACCGGAGCCGGTGCGGTGACGCGGTGCCGGGGTCCGTCCGGTGCCGCACCCGGTCGCCCCGGTCGCGTCCGCGAGCGGCCAATTCGCTTGCCCGCACTGCCGACCGCCGCCGAGGATCCCCGGATGAACCTCTCCGTCAAGCCCGTCCTCACCGGCGAGAGGACCGTCCTCCGCCCGTTCACCGAGTCCGACGCCGACGGCATCCGGCAGCTGCTCCAGGACCCCGAGGTCGTCCGCTTCACCTTCGAGCCGTCGACCGAGCTGACCCCGGAGCGGCTGCGCTCCTGGTACGCGAGCCGGGCCGACCAGCCCGACCGCCTCGACCTCGCCGTCACCGACCCCGCCACCGGTGAACTCCTCGGCGAGGTAGTCCTCCACGAGTGGGATCCCGCCGGCCGCAGCTGCGCCTTCCGCACCCTCATCGGCCCCGGGGCCGCGGCCGGGGCGTCGGCACGGAGGCGACCCGCCTGATCGTCGGCTACGCCTTCGAGCAACTGGGCCTGCACCGGATCCAGTTGGAGGTCTACGGCCACAACCACCGGGCCCGGCGGGTGTACGAGAAAGTCGGGTTCGTGGTCGAAGGTGTGCGGCGCGAGGCCCGGTTGCGGGACGGTGGAGTGGGTCGACGAGGTGCTCATGGCGATCCTCGACCACGAGTGGGCCGCCCTCACCGCCACGGCTCGATGACCGTCACCCCCGCTCCGGGTGCCGTGCCCATCGCCGCGAGGGCGGCCGGGGTCTCGGCCAGGGTGATCGTGGACGTGGTCAGGAGGTCGGGGCGGAGTACTCCCGAGCGGACCAGTTCCAGCATGGGCGGGTAGGTGTGGGCCGCCATGCCGTGGCTGCCGAGGAGTTCCAGTTCCAGGCCGATCGCGCGGGCCATCGGGACCGGGGTCGTACCGGAGGGAGAGGGGAGCAGGCCCACCTGGATGTGGCGGCCCCGGCGGCGCAGGCCGTTCACCGAGGCGGCGCAGGTCGCCGGTGAGCCCAGGGCGTCCAGGGAGAGGTGGGCGCCGCCGCCCGTCAGCTCGCGGATCGCCGCCGCCGTGTCCGGGGTGCCGGCGCCGTCCACGCACTCCGCCGCCCCGAACTTCCGTGCCAGGTCCAGTGCTTGGGGCGAGATGTCGACGGCGACGACACGGGCGCCGGAGGCCGCCGCGATCATCACCGCCGACAGGCCGACCCCGCCGCAGCCGTGCACCGCGACCCACTCCCCCGCGGCGACCCGGCCCCGCTGCACCACGGCGCGGAACGCCGTCGCGAACCGGCAGCCGAGCGAGGCCGCCGTCGCGAAGGACATCCCGTCGGGGATCGCCACCAGGTTCACGTCGGCGTGGTCCAGCGCCACGTACTGGGCGAAGGAACCCCAGTGCGTGAAGCCGGGCTGGGTCTGGCGCGCGCAGACCTGCTGGTCTCCTGCCGCGCATGCCTCGCAGGTTCCGCAGGCGCACACGAACGGGACGGTGACTCGGTCGCCGGGGTGCCAGTTGGTCACCCGGGCGCCGACCTCCGCCACGACACCGGCGAGTTCATGGCCCGGTACGTGAGGGAGCGTGATGTCGGGGTCGTGGCCCTGCCAGCCGTGCCAGTCGCTTCGGCACAGTCCGGTGGCCTCGACCCTGACTGTCACTCCGTGAGGTGCGGGGTGGGGGTCGGGTACGTCGCGTACGTCGGCGGGATCACCGTATTGCTCGTACACCACCGCTTTCATTCAGGCTCCCGTCGTCGCTTTCGTCTGTGGGTTCGTTGTGGCTGGTCGCGCGGTTCCCCGCGCCCCTGGGTGGGTTCTCTCCGCCCTCGCTGAGACCGAACCGTTCGTGGAAGCGGCGCAACGGGCCCGGTGCCCACCACGTCGCCTTCCCCGTCAGTCTCATCACCGCCGGCACCAGCAGACTCCGGACGATCATCGCGTCCATCAGGACCGCCAGCGCGATGCCCAGGCCCAGCATCTTGGTGTTGGTGACCCGGGATGTGCCGATCGCGACCATCACCACCGCCAGGATCACCGCTGCCGCTGTGATCAGGCCACCCGTGCGCTGGAGGCCGTGGCGGACCGCCTCGTTGTGGTCGCCTGTGCGGTCGTACTCCTCCTTGATGCGGGAGAGCAGGAACACGCCGTAGTCCATGGAGAGTCCGAAGGCGACGCAGAACATGAGGACGGGCAGGGTCGTCTCTATGGAGCCGGTGCTGGTGAAGCCGAGGAGGCCGGAGAGGTGGCCGTCCTGGAAGACCCAGACGACCGCGCCGAACATCGCGGTGAGGCTGAGCGCGTTGAGCAGTACCGCCTGGAGGGGGATCACCACGCTGCCGGTCAGGAGGAAGACCAGGAGCAGGGTGACCACGGCGATGAGGCCGACCGCCCAGGGCAGGCGGCTCGCTATGGCGTGCTTGGAGTCGACGAGGACTGCCGCCGTGCCGGTCACCTTGGTCGTGAAGGGGGCGTCCGTGGCGCGCAGGGCGCCGACCAGGCGCTGGGCCGTGGTGTCGACCGCCTCGCCCTTGGGGAGCACCGTGAAGTACGCCGAGTCGCCCCGCACCACGGGTCCGTCCACCCGTGCCACCTCGGGCAGTTGGGCGATCCTGGTCCTGTACGCGGTGTACTGCGCCGGTGTCGCCCGCCCCTCGGCGAGTACTTCGAGGGTGCCGCCGGGGTTGCCCGGGAAGCCGTCGCGGATGTGCTGCTGCACGACGTGGGACTCGGCTCCCGAGGGCAGTTGGCGGTCGTCGGCGGTGCCGAACCTGACCCCCAGGAAGGGCAGTCCGAGGAGGACGAGGACGGCTGTGGTGGCGAGGGCGAAGAAGGGGGCCCGGCGCATCACCAGGCCGGCTGTACGGGCCCAGGCCGTGCCTTCCTCTCCTGAGGCCTTCGCCGGGCGACCCCGGCGGAACAGGCGCCGTAGATCAAGGGAGTTGACCCGGTGGCCGAGCAGGAGCAGGGCCGCCGGGAGCAGGATCAGGGCGGCTGCCGCGGCCAGGAGCACCACGGCGATGCCCGCGTAGGCGAAGGAGCGCAGGAAGTACATCGGGAAGACCAGCATCGCGGCCAGGGACACCGCGACCGTGAGGGCGGAGAAGAGGACGGTGCGGCCGGCCGTGCGCAGGGTCGTGGCGATGGCGGGCAGCGACTCGGCGCCGGTGGAGAGTTCCTCGCGGAAGCGGCGGACGATGAACAGGGCGTAGTCGATGGCCAGTCCGAGGCCCAGGGCCGTGGTGAGGTCCAGCGCGAAGACCGAGACGTCGGTGAACTCCGTGAGGCCGCGCAGCACCGCGTTCGTCCCGAGGATCGCGACGATGCCGATGCCGAGCGGGAGCAGGGCCGCTGTCGCGGAGCCGAAGACCATCACCAGAAGGAGGAGGGTCACCGGCAGGGCGATCATCTCGGCGCGGGCCAGGTCCTCCTTGATGGTCGTCTGCATCTCGTGGCGCACGGCGACGATGCCGCCGACCTTGACCTTCACCGGGCCGTGGGTGCCGCGGAGGGCGGGTGCGATGCGGTCCAGGGTGTCGGTCGTCGTCTTCTCGTCGCCCGTGAGGTGGGCGGCGATCAGCGCCTCGTGACCGTCCTTCGCGCGCAGGGACGGGGACTTGGTCTGCCAGTAGGAGCCGACCCCTGTGACGCCCCGCTCGGCGGTCAGCCGGGCGGTGAGGCGGTCGGCCTCGGCGGCGACCGCCGGGTCGTCCACCGAGGCGCTGCCGGAGTCGACGAGGAACAGGAGGTTGGGCTGCGAGGCCGGGAACTCGCGCTCCAGCGCCTTGGTCGCGTACGTCGACTGGGCCGTCGGGTCCTCCCAGCCGCCGCTGCCCAGCCGGTCGGCGACCCCGCTGCCGGCCACCACGGCGAGCGCGGTGAGCACCAGGGCCACGAGCAGCGACAGCCGGGGGCGGGCGGTCACGAAACGTGTCCACCGTCCGAGGCTCGGCGGGCTGTTGACTTCGGTCATCGTGCGGTGCTCCCCTTCACCATGACCCGTGCCTCCGCGCAGGCAGGTGGCAGGGGTCGGCATTGCCATAGAATGGGCAAACGCGAGAGATCGCTCGCGTTTCGCCAGGATCAGAATGCGAGTGGCCGCTCGCGTTTGTCAACGCCGTTCGGAGAGCTGGGGATAACTCGTGTCCGTGGACCAGGAGAAGGCCGGCCCCCGCCGCCAGGCCCGCGGCGAGCGCCGCATCGCCCAGCTGCTGGAGGCCGCCGCCAACGTCTTCTGCACGACGGGCTACACGGCCTCCAGCACCAACGCCATCGCCCGCGAGGCCGGCGTCTCACCGGGCACGCTCTACCAGTTCTTCCCGAACAAGGAAGCGATCGCGATCGAGCTGGGCGACCGGCTCATCCACCAGATGCGGGAGACCACCGGCGAGGCGCTCGCCGCGGTCGACCCGTCGACCCCGCTGGAGGAGGCCGTCGGCACCCTCGTCGACCGTTTCACCGCCTTCAGCTGCCAGCACCCGGTGTTCTTCGCCCTGATGCACGGCCCGGACATCCCCGGCCGGCTCACCGAGGAGCACGACGCGCTGCACGCCCACCTGCTCGGCCAGGTCGAGGCACTCGTCGCCGCGTTCCTGCCCGGCGCCCCCGCCGCCGACGTCACCCGTACCGCGCACCTGTGCCTGGGCCTCTACAAGGCCGGCCTGGAGCTGATCCTCTCCCACGAGGGCCACGAACGCGACGCGTACGTCCGGGAGTTGAAGAACGTCCTGATCCGCTATCTGGAGCCGCTGCTCACCGAGTACCGGGACCGGGCCACCGCGGACCTCAGCACGCCCCGGACCCCCTGACCGCCCCTTCGAGGGCGGTGCCGGTGAGGGCGGTGCCGATGAAGGCCGTGTCGATCACCTGCCCGTCGCCCGCCCGGCCGAGTACGTCGGGGCCCACGAGGATGCCCGGCAGGAGCTCGGAGATGACCGGCGGGACCGGGGGCCACCGGCCGATCCCGTAGGCCGGCCGGGGAGCCAGTACGGCGACGGCCGTGACCAGGACGAGCATCCCGGACTGCGGCATGAGGCGTATCTACCATAAAGTGCCGGTAAATCTGCCCTGTAGGAGTACGAGGGGATTTGCCGTGACCTACTCTCCGCCGCCCGGAGCGCCCCGGGCCCGTATCCCCGGGCCGCAGCAGCCGCCGCCGACGTACCCCCAGATCCGTACCGGCCTGTGGAAGCACTGCCTGGGCGGCGGGCTGGCGCTGTGGGCGCTGACCGCGCTGGTCACGTACGCGACGAGGAACACCACCCTGCTGCCGACGCTGATCCTGCTCGGCAGCTTCCTGGTGCCGGTGACCTTCGTCCTGTGGGCGTACGAGCGGCACGGGCGCGACCTGGGCGTCAGCGTGATCCTGGGCTGCTTCCTGACCGGCGGCACGCTCGGGGTGCTGGGCGCCTCGGTGATGGAGTACTACCTGCTGCATCCCTCCCTGGGGATGTTCGTCGGCGTCGGGCTGATCGAGGAGGCCGCGAAGCTCGGGGCGCTGATGTTCGTGCTGCGCCGGCAGCCGCGGCTGCACGGGATCCGCGCGGGGCTGGTGCTCGGCGCGACGGTCGGCTTCGGTTTCGCGGCCCTGGAGAGCGCCGGGTACGCCTTCAACGCGGCCGTCTCCACCCAGGGCATCGATCTGCGGGCGCTCCTGGAGACCGAGATCCTGCGCGGGGTTCTCGCTCCCTTCGGGCACGGCCTGTGGACGGCGGTCGCGGGTGCGGTCCTGCTCTCCTACCGGCAGTTGAACGGCCGCTTCCGCTTCACCGGACCGGTCGTCGGAACGTATCTCGGCGTCTCGGTGCTGCACGCCCTGTGGGACTCGACGCACGGCATCGCGATCTGGCTGGTGGCCCGGCTGTCGGGCGCGGGCCTGGACCGGCACCTGTTCGCCCAGGGGTACATCCCCCGGCCGACCGACCGGCAGGAGCACCTCTTCACGATGTTCTCGATGGGCGGAATGGCCCTCGTGGCGCTGCTCGGCGTCGGCTGGGTCCGGTCGCTGGCCCGCCGCGATCCCTCTTGGAGAAATACCCCCTAGGGGTATACTCTGGGTTCCAGAGTGAGCCACCGTGGGCCACTCCGACCCCAACTGCCTCCACACGCCTCCACGAGGAGAACGACATGAGCGCCCAGACCGACACCCAGGCTTCCGTCACCACCGTCTACAAGGTGAGCGGGATGAGCTGCGGACACTGCGAGGGCTCCGTCTCCGGCGAGATCTCCGAGCTGCCCGGCGTCAGCTCGGTGAAGGCCGTCGCGTCGACCGGCGAGGTCACCGTCGTATCGGCTGCCCCGCTCGACGCCGAGGCCGTCCGCGCGGCCGTCGACGAGGCGGGCTTCGAGCTCGTCGGCCAGGCCTGAATCAGCACCAGCACGACACTTCCGTTGTCTCCGACCGGGCCGTGCCGACCAGCTGATACTGGCTCCGCGCGGTCCGGTCCGATGTCTGGAGTCCGGACATGACCAGCAGCACCGCGGAAACACCCATAGCCGCACCCCCCGAAGCCGCTCAAGCGGCCGAGGTCGAACTGCTCATCGGCGGGATGACCTGCGCCTCCTGCGCGGCCCGCGTCGAGAAGAAGCTCAACCGCATGGACGGCGTCAGCGCCACCGTCAACTACGCGACGGAGAAGGCGAAAGTCAGCTACCCGGCGGGCATCCAGGTCGCCGACCTCATCGCGACCGTGGTGAAGACCGGGTACACCGCCGAGGAACCCGCGCCACCGGAGCCCGAGACACCGTCCGCCCCTGAGGCCGATCCCGAACTCGCCTCGCTGCGCGAGCGGTTGACCGTCTCGGCCGTCCTCGCGCTGCCCGTCGTCCTCCTCTCCATGATTCCGGCCCTCCAGTTCGACAACTGGCAGTGGCTCGCGCTCACCCTCGCCGCGCCGGTCGTCGTCTGGGGCGGACTCCCGTTCCACAAGGCCGCGTTCACCAACGCCCGGCACGGCGCCGCCACCATGGACACCCTCGTCTCGGTCGGCACGCTGGCCGCGTTCGGCTGGTCGCTGTGGGCGCTGTTCTGGGGCGACGCGGGCATGGCCGGCATGCACGACGAGTTCCGCCTCACCGTCTCGCGCACGGACGGCGCCTCGACGATCTACCTCGAAGTGGCCGCCGGAGTCGTCGCGTTGATCCTGCTGGGCCGCTATCTGGAGGCCCGCTCCAAGCGCCGCGCGGGAGCCGCCCTGCGCGCGCTCATGGAGCTGGGCGCCAAGGATGTCGCGGTCCTGCGGGACGGTCGTGAAGTACGGCTCCCGGTCGGCGAGTTGGCGGTCGGGGACCGTTTCGTCGTACGGCCCGGGGAGAAGATCGCGACCGACGGCACCGTCGTCGAGGGCGTCTCCGCGGTCGACGCGTCGATGCTGACCGGCGAGTCGGTACCGGTGGACGTGGCACCGGGTGACACGGTCACCGGCGCGACGGTCAACGCCGGCGGGCGACTGGTCGTAGCGGCGAGCCGGGTCGGTTCGGACACCCAACTCGCGCGCATGGCGCGGCTGGTGGAGGACGCGCAGAACGGCAAGGCCGAGGTGCAGCGGCTCGCGGACCGGATCTCCGGGATCTTCGTGCCGGTGGTGCTGCTGATCGCGCTCGGCACCTTCGGGACGTGGCTCGCGGTCACTGGCGACGTGGCCGCCGCGTTCACCGCGGCCGTCGCCGTGCTGATCATCGCCTGCCCGTGCGCGCTGGGCCTGGCCACCCCGACCGCCCTCATGGTCGGCACCGGCCGCGGCGCCCAACTGGGCATCCTGATCAAGGGCCCCGAGGTCCTGGAGTCCACCCGCCGCGTCGACACCGTCGTCCTCGACAAGACGGGCACGATCACCACCGGCCGCATGACCCTCCAGGAGGTCTACGTCGCCGAAGGCACCGACGAGCACGAGCTGCTGCGGCTCGCGGGCGCCCTGGAGCACGCCTCCGAGCACCCCGTCGCGCGGGCCGTGGCGGCGGGCGCGGAGGAGCGGGTGGGCCCGCTGCCGTCCGCCGAGCACTTCGAGAGCGTGCCCGGACGTGGCGTCCGCGGCCGCGTGGAGGGCCGTGAGGTGGCCGTGGGGCGCCTCTTCGAGGAGCTTCCGGAGGAGTTGGCCCACGCCCGCTCCGAGGCCGAGAGCGGCGGACGTACGGCCGTGGTGGTCGGCTGGGACGGGAAGGCGCGCGGGGTCGTCGCGGTCGCCGACGCGGTCAAGGAGACCAGCGCCGAGGCCGTGCGCGAGCTGCGGGCCCTCGGGCTCACCCCGGTGCTGCTGACCGGCGACAACCGCGCGGTGGCCGACGCCGTGGCCGCAGCCGTCGGGATCTCCCCCGGGGACGTCGTCGCCGAGGTGCTGCCCGAGGACAAGGTCGACGTCGTACGACGGCTGCAGGGCGAGGGGCGGACCGTCGCGATGGTGGGCGACGGGGTCAACGACGCCGCCGCGCTCGCCGCCGCCGACCTGGGGCTCGCGATGGGCACCGGGACGGACGCGGCGATCGAGGCGAGCGATCTGACGCTGGTGCGCGGGGACCTGCGGGTGGCCGCGGACGCGATCCGGCTGTCCCGGAGGACGCTCGGCACCATCAAGGGCAATCTCGTATGGGCCTTTGGATACAACGTGGCGGCGCTTCCGCTGGCCGCCGCGGGCATGCTGAACCCCATGATCGCGGGGGCCGCGATGGCCTTCTCCTCGGTGTTCGTGGTCTCCAACAGCCTGCGACTTAGGACATTTCGCTGAAGTTCCGCAAAGTTACCGGGAGTTACGGGAAGCTGAAGTAAGAGTCCCTCTAGAGACCGACGACGGCCTCACATAAGCTCTTCACAAGCCTCGCGCATCATCCTTACGCTGGGGTCCCGACCGCGACATCGGGGCTCTTGCGCATCTAACGGACATATGCAAGAGACGCAGATCACAGTGATGTGAACGTAACCATCGAAGGGGTTCGAAGGTCTAAGTTGACGATGTCAGTAAGCGTCTTGGGGGGCGCGAACTGGCATCTGAGGATGTCTTGGGGGACTTCCTCAGAGATGCGTTGCCGGGACACGTACACCGGGGAGCTTTGAGCGGCCCTCCCGTCGTGCGGTGTCCCGGCAGATCGCACACATCACTGGCTCCACCCAGTAGTACGAGGAGCTTTGCTCGTTCTGCTCAGTTCAACGAGGCTCAGTTTCACCGAGCTTCGGCACGACAGCGATTCAGGCGCTGGTTCTCACAGGCGCCCGGCCGGATCCCGTGGGGGGAATCCGCACCGGGACATGGGAAGGCGCCCTGTACGCCGGCCCGTGGGGGGACCGTCGGCAGGGCGCCTTCTTCCCGTTCTTTTTGAGGCTCGGTTCGCCTCCGGGGCGCACAAGTCGTTGTCGAGAGGCCGACCGTGCTCCGCCCTGCGAGCCTCCGCGCGCTCGGTGCACGGCGGGACGTTCGCAGCCGTGGGCGACGGCGGGGACATCAGCGGCGTAC
>NZ_JBSFKO010000030.1:0-127049 GCF_053598575.1 Streptomyces sp. NPDC001100 | reverse complement strand
AGATCAGTCCCTGCTTGCGGCCACCACCCCACCCGAAACTTCATGGCCTTGCCCTAAAGGGGCGCTGCCCCTGCCCGTGTCAGGAGGTCGCCGCGAGCTATCGCCTCCGCTTCCGTGGAAGGAACCGTGCAGGCGTGGGCGCCCGCGATCGCGCCGTACAGGGCCGCGCGTTGTGGTGTCTCCCGGTTGAGCCATCCGTACAGGAAGGCTGAGGCGAAGGCGTCTCCCGCGCCGTTCGAGTCGATCGGTGGGGACGGCGGGGTGACCGGTGGGATGTGGGTCACCTCGTCGTCCGCCAGCAGGTACGCGCCCTTCGCTCCGGCCGTGGCGACGACCAGTTCGGCGCGGCCGTGCTCGGCGATGGCGCGCATGGTGCGCGCGGGGTCGCCGGTCAGTGCGGTGGTGGACAGGAAGACGATGTCCGCCGCGAGGGCGAACTCCTCCTGGTACGGGTTCTTGCCGTCCCAGTTGTGCAGGTCCGTCGAGATCGTCACGCCGGCCTCGCGCAGGGTGGGCAGGGCGTGGGCGCAGGGCTGGGTGATGGAGACGTGGGCGTGGCGGCTCGCCTCGGCGAGGGCGCGGACCGTGGGCTCGGGCAGGCGGTCTTCGGGGTGGGCGCGGGTCGAGTCGTAGAGGGAGAGGCGGCGGCCGTCGGGGCCGACGAGGTTGACCGCGCGCTTGGTGCCGGCGGGCCCGGGGACTTCGGTGAGCGGGATGCCGTGGTCCCGGTGGAACGCGCGGACCAGGTCGCCCTCGGGGTCTGCGCCGAGTAGGTCGAGGTGGTGGGTGCGCAGGCCGAGCGCGCTCAGGCCGAGGGCCACGAAGTCGCCGGTCTGGCCGGCCCGGGTGGTGATGCCGGGGTCGATCATGTAGCTGTCGGCGTACGGGAGCGGCAGTTCGGGGACGTGGACGATGGTGTCCACGCCGGCGCCGCCCAGAACGAGGACGTCGATGTCACGGCTCATGATCACGGCCTTCCCTGTGGTTGCGCAAGATTCTGCAACTCCTTTCAGCGCGGGGCAAGTTGGATCGGGGATCGGCTGGGTCAGTCCTCGTGGTCGTACACCGTCACCGTGATCCCCCGCCCTGTCAGCCGCTCGGTGACGAGTGGTTCGACCCGGGACCACTTGCCGCCCGCGAGGCCGCAGCCGATGCGGGGCATGTGCACGGACGCGCCGAGTTCCGCCGCGCGGTCGGCGAGCAGGCCCAGGGCCGTGTCGATCGCCTCGTAGCGCACGGGGACGCCCTTGCTGCCCGTGCGTGTGCCTCGCTGGCCGATCATGTTGGCCACCCAGACGTAGCGCTCGACCTGTACGAACTGGACGGCGCCCAGCGCGAAGTCGTTGGCCGCGCGGGCGCGGTGCCAGGCGCGGTACTCCTTCTCCGGCTCCGGCCAGCGGCGCGACAGGGCCAGCACGAAGCCCTTTCCCCAGCCCCCGATGTCGTTGCAGACATGCGCGATCACCTTGACGCCCCTGACCGACGGAACGGTCGCGTCACCCCGGACATAGTTGATCTCCCCCATGCCGTCCACCGTAGACGGCACCACTGACAACGGCCCTGGCGTCGACAACGGCCTTCGGTGGTTTCACAGCATTGGTGGGACAGCGATACTGCTGCGCATGACGACCGACACCGGGGAGCCGACGCTCACGATCGACGAACTGGCCGCGCGGGCCGGCACCACGGTCCGCACGGTCCGGTTCTACGCCACCAAGGGGTTGCTGCCGCCGCCGGTGATCGGGGCCCGGCGGGTCGGGCGCTACGGGCCGGAGCATCTGGCGCGGCTGGCGCTGATCGAGGAGTTGCAGCACCAGGGCATGACGCTGGCGGCGATCGAGCGGTATGTCGGGCAGTTGCCGCCTGATCTCAGCGCGCACGACCTCGCGATCCACCGCGCGGTGGTGGCGTCGTGGGCGCCGGACGGCACGGAGACCGTGGACCGGCGGGAGCTGGAGCGGCGGGCGGGGCGGGCGCTGGGCGAGGAGGACGTGGAGCGGCTCGTCGCGATGGACGTGGTCCGGGTCGACGGTGCCGTGTACCAGGTCGACTCCGGTCTCCTGCGGCTCGGGGTGGGGTTGCTCGACGTGCCGCTGTCGCAGGAGGCGATCCTCGCGGCGCGCACCGTACTGATCGAGCATTCCCGTGCGGCGGCCCATGAGCTGTCGCGGGTGTTCCGCGAGGAGGTGTCCCAACGTGCCGCGCAGGACGTGAAGTCGCTGTCCGCGCACATGCAACCTCTTGTGGTGCAGGCCCTGCTGACGGCCTTTCAGCGGTCGTTGCGGGAGGAGCTCCAGCAGTGGCTCGGCGCCTCACAAGTAGGCGGATCCTCCTGACACGTTGAGGGTCTGCCCGGTCAGGAAGCCGCTGCCCTCGTCGACCACGTAGAGCAGGGTCGAGACCAGGTCGGACGGCTGCTGGGTGCGCGGCACCACCTGCTGGTCGCGGACGTGCTCGAAGCCGCCGTCGGCGCCGACCGTCCGCTCGGCGGTCGCGGTGCGCACCATGCTGGGCGCGATCGCGTTGACGGTGACGTCGTGCGGCCCCAGCGCCGCCGCGAGCGAGCGCGTGAAGCCGATCAGGCCCATCTTCGAGGCGACGTACGGAACCATCGTGGGCGGTGCGGTGAGGACGGCCGCCGAGACGATGTTGACGACACGGCCCCGGCCGGCGGCCTTCAGATACGGCAGGACCGCGCGGGTCAGCAGGAACGGCGCCTCCAGGTTGACGCGCATGATGCGGCGCCATTCCTCGGGGGTGGTCTCCTCGAAGGGGTGCGACGGGTAGACGCCGGCGTTGTTGACCAGGACGTGCAGGGTGCCGAATCGGCCGATGAGGCGGTCCAACGCCTGCTGGATCTGCGCCTCGTCGGTGATGTCACCGATCAACTCCACGTAGTCCGGGACCTTTTCGGCGGTCTGCGGCTGCGGGACGAGATCGAGTCCGGCGACCCGGTATCCGCGCCCGGCGAGCGCGACGGCGAACTCCTGCCCGAGGCCCTGCGCCGCTCCGGTCACTAGGGCGGTCCGCGTCTCCATGGGGCGAGTGTGACGATCCGTCAGGCACCCGGCAATCGCGCATTTCACTCGCTGAAACGCCCTGGTTGCCGCTCACGCCCGGCGGGCCCACCCTGCGTGACGACCCCAGCACCAGCCGTACGGGAGCCGTGCCCGATGACCGAGACCGAGCGTGCCGTGGACGACGCGGACGACGCCGAGCGCGCCTGTGAACAGGGCGGCCGGCAGGGCCTGTTGGGGTTCTTCGGGCGCCGGTCGCCGCCGTTGCCGCGCCGGTGGGTCCGGGACGAGTTCGGTGTGCTCCTCGTGCTGGGACTGCTGATCGCCGGGATCGGCATCCCCTACCCGGACTTCCTGGACATGAACAACCTCCTGTCCACCGCCCACAACTCTGTCTACATCTCGCTGATGGCGTGCGGCATGGTCTTCGCGCTGTCGATGCGCGAGGTCGATCTGTCGGTCGGCGGCAGCTACGCGATGTGCCTGGTCGTCGGGGCGCTGCTGGTGCGGGACGGCACCCCGCCCTGGCTTGCGGTGCCGGTGACGCTGGCCACCGGGATCGTGCTGGGCGTGTTCAACGCGCTGGTGACGACGCTGCTGGCGCTGCCGTCGTTCATCGTCACGCTGGGCACGCTGATGCTGTTCCGGGGCGTCGGGCTGGCACTCGCGGACGGCAAACAGATCACCGATCTTCCGCTGGGCGACTCGTTCTTCACGTTCGCGGGCGGTGATCCGGGCGGGGTGCCGTTCGCGCTGTGGGTGCTCCTCGCGGTGATCGTCGTGCTGGCCGTCGTGCTGTCCCGGACGCGTTTCGGGGCCCGGGTGCGGGCGATCGGGTCCAACCCCGACGCCGCCGCGTTCAGCGGCATCCCGGTCGTCCGCACCCGTGTCCAGGCACTGGCCCTGTCCGGCCTCACCACCGCCTGCGCCGCCGCGCTCGCCCTCGCCTTCTACGGCGCCGGTGACCCGACTCTCGGCCAGGGCTACGAGTTGCAGGCGATCGCCGCGTGCATCATCGGCGGCACTCCGCTGGCCGGGGGCCGCGGCTCGGTGGTCGGTGCGGTGGCCGGGGCGATGATCCTGTCGGTCGTCGCCTCCGGCCTGGTGTTCTTCGAAGTACCCATCAACTGGACGTCGTTCGCGACCGGTGGGGTGATTCTCGTCGCCGTCGCGGCCGACAGCGCGCTGCGCCGAACCGGACGCCGTCGCACGTGACGTCCCGCGTGGTCAACCTGGTTCCCCTGCCGTCATCCGCCAAGTCCCCCTGTGGTCCAGCCTTTTGGAGGCCGTGATGCACCCCCGTTCGCGTACGTGGTCCGCGGCGCTCGGCGCCCTGGTCCTGCTGGCCGCCGCAGGCTGCGGCAGCGGTGGCTCCGGCGGCGGCAACGGCAGGCTGAAGATGGGGATCTCCGTCGCCAACATCTCCCTCAACTTCGCCCACGAGATGGTGCTGGGCGCGCAGAGCGCGGCGAGCCACGCGGGGAAGGTCGACTTCAAGGCCGTGGGACCGCCCAACACGGACGGTCCGGCGGAGGTGCAGCTGTTCCAGAACCTCACCGCGGTCGCGAAGGACGGCATCGTCCTGGAGAACCTCGACCCGCCGATCTTCACCCGGCCCGCCGCACGCGCCGTCGACCGGGGCATCCCGGTCGTCGCCCTGGACACCTCCCCCACCGACGGCAGCAAGGTGAACTTCTATGTGGGCAACGACAATTACGCGCTCGGCGAGCTGATGGCGAAGGAGGCGCTGAAGCGGCTGGGCGCCAATCCCAAGGGCCAGATCGTCATCGGTGTACCCAACCCGGGGACGCCGGTGCTCGACAACCGGGCCAAGGGCATCGCCGACACGTTCGAGAAGGAGGCGCCCGGCGTCAAGGTCCTGGGACCGTTCCAGACGTACAGCGATCCCGGCCAGAACTACAGCTCCTGGTCGGCGCAGGTGAACGCACACCCGGACGCGCTCGCCTTCCTCGGCGTCGGTGACGCGGACAGCTACAACCTCGCCAAGATCAAGAAGGCCGAGCACGGCAAGTGGCTGACGGCCGGATTCGACGTCGACCCGAAGACCCTGGACGCGGTGAAGGACGGCTCCAACTTCGTGACCATCGACCCGCAGCACTTCCTGAAGGGGTATCTGTCGACGGCGATGCTGATCGAGGCCGTGCGCGACAAGAAGGGGAAGCTGCCGGACGGTTGGTTCCTGTCCCCCGGCGCGGTCGTCGACTCGTCCGACATCGACGAGATCATCGCCCGGCAGAAGTCGGCGCAGGCCGCCTACGACTGGTACAAGCCGACGATCGACAAGCTGCTCGGCGACGAGGCGGCCAACCTGAAGCCGCTGAAGGACGCGCGCTGAGATGGTCCACGACGACATCCTCGTGGCAGCGGAACTCGTCAAGTCCTACGGCGGTGTACGGGCGTTGGACGGCGCGTCGATCCGGCTGCGCGGCGGTGAGGTGCACGCGCTGATCGGTGAGAACGGTGCCGGGAAGTCGACGTTGGTGCGCATCCTGTCGGGGACGCTGGGCGCGGACGGCGGGACGGTGCGGTCGGCCAGGGACACCCGGATCGCCGTTGTCTCCCAGGAGTTGAGCCTCTTCCCGGACCTCACCGTCCGGGAGAACCTCTTCCCGCAGCATCCACCCCTGCGCATGGGCCTGTTGGACCGACGCGCGATGGACCGGGCGGCCCGGCCGGTTCTCGCGGAACTGGGGCTGGACGTGGACCCCCGCACCGAGCTGGGTGAACTGTCGCTGGCCGACCAGCAGTTGACGGAGATCGCGCGCGCCCTCCTGCGACGCCCGGGGCTGCTGATCCTCGACGAGCCCACGTCGGCGCTGCCGGCCGCGGCCGTCGACCGCCTCGAACGCGTCCTGCGCGCGCTGACCGACCGAGGGATCGCCGTCCTGTACGTCTCGCACTTCCTGGAGGAGGTGATGCGCTTCGCGCGGCGGGTGACGGTCCTGCGGGACGGGCGGGTCGTCCTGGCGGGCGTGGAACGGTCCAAGGTCGACGTACCGGAACTGGTGTCGGCGATGCTGGGCGGCCGGCCCGAGCAATCGCCGCGCCGGGCCAGGTCGTTGGTGGACCGACCGCCGGCCGTGGTGCTCTCCGGGGTGACCGTGCCGCGGCGGCTGACCGATGTGACGTTCACCGTGCGGGCGGGCGAGGTGGTCGGGGTCGCGGGGCTGCAAGGGGCGGGCCATCTCGACGCGTTGGCGGTGGTGTGCGGACGCGCGGCGGTCTCCGGGGGCCGGGTGGACGTCGGCGGGCGGGGGCTGCCTCGCTCGCTGCGGGCCGCGGTGCGCGCGGGTGTCGCCTTCGTGCCGAGCGACCGCAAACGGTACGGGCTGATGGTGGACCGCACGGTGTGGGAGAACACCACGGCGGTCAGCTGGCTTGCGCTGGGCCGGGGCGGGATCTCCCCCGCCCGCTCCGAACTCGTCCGTGTGACGGCCGAGTCGACCGGGCGGCTGCGGCTGCGCGGCGGACCGTACGACCTGGTGGCCCGTCTGTCGGGCGGCAACCAGCAGAAGGCCGTCTTCGCCAAGTGGCTCGCGACCGAGCCGAGGATCGTCGTCCTGGACGATCCGACCCGGGGTGTCGACGTCGGCGTACGCGCCGAAATGCACCGGATCGTCGGCGAGTTGGCGGCGGGCGGCGCGGCCGTCCTGATCGCCTCGACCGACCTCGCGGAGCTGACGGAGGTGTGCGACCGGGTGCTGGTGTTCGTGCGCGGGAAGGTCACCGAGGAGGTGCGCGGGGAGCAGCTGACCGAGCACGGGCTGGCGGTGGCTGTGCAGCGGACGGAGGTTGCGGCGCCGGACTGACGGGGTCCGGAAGTGACGGCGTGGGACCGACAGGGCCCGGAGACAGCCGCGTCACACCCGACAGACTCCGGAGACTGCCGCATCACAAACCGACGGGCCCCGAAGACAGCCGAGCCGGACGGACAAGCCCCGAAAGCGGCCGTGTCAGACCGACAGGCTCCGCGTGATCGCCCGGGCCGCCGCGCACAGCCGGGCCCCGATGCGGTCCATGTCCAGGCGGCGGGTGCCGCCGGTGACGGAGATCGCGGCGATCGGGCGGGTGCCTCGGTCGGCGGCGTAGACGGGGGCCGCGACCGCCGAGATGCCGATCTCGGCCTCCTCCAGGTTGACGCCGTAGCCGCGGGCCCGGGTGAGGGCGAGGTCGCGGGCGAGCTGGCCGGGGAGGACCAGGGTGCGCGGGGTGAGGCGGGGCAGGGTGCGGCGGGGCGGGCGGGGGTCCTGGGCGAGGAAGACCTTGCCGGTGGCGGTGCAGTGGGCCGGGAGCCGGCCGCCGGTGCGGGAGACGATCGGGGTGGCGCGGCGGCCGGTGATCTTCTCCAGGAAGAGGGTGTCGGTGCCGTCCGGGACGGCCAGGTGCACGTTCTCGTGGGTCGCCTCGTGCAGATCACCGAGGTAAGGCAGCGCCACGTCCCGCAACTCCCTTACGGACGGACAGGACTGGCCGAGGACGAAGAGGGCGAGTCCGACGCGGTAGCTGCCGTCCGTCATGCGCTCGACCAGGCCGAGCCGGACCAGTTCGCCGATCAGCCGGTGTGCCGTCGGCTTGGGCAGGCCGGTGCGCAGGGCGAGTTCGGCGAGGGAGAGCGCGGTCCCGGCCTCGCCGCAGGCGCGGAGCAGCAACACCCCGCGTGCGAGCACCGACTTCGGCAACTGACCGTCCGTCATGGACCGATGGTGGTAGCTCGCGCGCACGGGTGACAAGGTGTGGGTCACGGTGAGTCGCGACCGCAATCGAAGCGGTATCTCTACGAGGTGCGCAGCGGTACGTCGACGAGCATCGGGCGCGCCAACTCGTCGACCCCGGCGACCAGTTCGCGCAGGTGGTCGGCGCTCTCCGCCCGTACCGCGTCGACTCCGAAGAAGCGCGCGGCCTGGGTGAAGTCCAGGGCGCCGAGTTCGGTGCCGGGGCAACTGCCGCTGCCGCCCATCGCCTTGTAGGTGTCCTGGAGCGTGCGGTAGCTGCCGTTGCCCATCACCACGAACAGCACCGGCACCTGCTGCCGCGCCGCGCTCCACAGCCCCTGGAGTCCGAAGAGCGCGCAGCCGTCCCCGAGGACCGAGACGACCGGCCGGCCGGGGTCGGCGAGCGAGCGTCCGACGGCGGCGCCGATGCCCCAGCCGAGGCCGCCGCCGACGGTGTGGGTGTAGCTGCCGGGCCGGTCCAGGCGCAGCAGCCGGCGGAGCAACAGGCCCACGGTGATGGCCTCTTCGACGACCACGGCGTCCGGCGGCAGGCCGCGTGCCACCGCGTGTGCGGCGGCCCAGGGGGCGAGGGGGGCCGACGAGTAGGCGGCGCGGGCGGCGGACTCGGTGTGGGCCCGTTCGGCGGTGTGTCGTTCGCCGGCGCGCAGGACGCGGGCCTTCGCGGTGTGGTCGGGAACCTGTTCGCGCAGCAGCTCGGCCAGGCGGTGCAGCGAGGGGGCGAGGGCGCCGACGAGCCCTGCGTCGGCGGGGAAGTTGCGGCCGATCTCGTCGGCGTCCGAGTCGAGTTGGACGACGGTGATGCCGGGCGGCAGGGCGGGGCCGGAGCTGTAGTGGTGGGGCGTGAAGGCGTGGGCGCCGACGATCAGGACGGTGTCGTACGGCGTGAGGGCGGCCCGGATCGCGTCGTGGCGGGGTGGCAGCATCCCGGCGTGGAGGGGGTGTGTGGCGGGGAAGTTGAGGCAGTCGGCCATCGGCTGGTGGTGCACGGTCGCCCCGCAGGCTTCCGCCGTACGGACGAGCGCGGCCACCGCGTCCTCGCGGCCCACGCCGTCCCCGGCGACGATCACCGGGCGGGCGGCACCGCCGAGCAGTACGGCGGCCCGGTCGAGCCCGGCGGCGGGACCGGACAGCGGTGGGGCGGTGCGGGCGGGGACCTCGACCTCCTCGGTGTCCTCGGTCAGCAGGTCCATGGGCAGGGACAGGAACACCGGTCCGGCGGGCGGCCGCCCGGCCTGCGCGAAGGCACGGCGCAGGGCGAGAGGCAGGTCGCGGGCGTGCTGGATGTCGTAGGCCGCCTTCGCCGCGGGCCGGGCCAGGCCGAGGAGGTCGCCGGAGAGCATGGGGTCCTGCTGGAGGTGGCGGCGGTCCTGCTGGCCGGCGGTGACGACGAGCGGGGTGCGTGAACGGCGGGCGTTGAGGAGGCCGATGAGGCCGTTGGCGAGTCCGGCGGCGATGTGCAGGCTGACGAACGCGGGGCGGCCGGTGCCGCGCGCGTAGCCGTCGGCCATGGAGACGACGGCGCCCTCGTGGACGCCGAGGACGTACTCCGGGGCGTCCTCGGTCTTCGACAGGGCGGCGAGGAAAGGGAGTTCGGTGGTGCCCGGGTTGCCGAAGATCCGGTCCACGCCCTCGCTGCGCAGGATGTCGAGGAGGGCGAGAGCGGGACGGTGACCCATGGGGGCTCCTCGGGGGACGGGACCGCTGACCGGTTCGCCGGTCAGCGTCGGGGTCCCCTCCCCGCGAGGCAAGGGCAGCGTGTCGCTCAGCGATACGTCGACACGTCAGCGCGCGTCGCTGAACCGCTCCCCCTTCTCGGCCTTCTCCACGAGCAGCGCGGGCGGCGTGAACCGCTCCCCGTAGCGCTCGGCGAGCGCACGCGCGCGTGCCACGAAGCCGGGCAGGCCGCCGTCGTAGCCGTTGATGTACTGGAGGACGCCCCCGGTCCAACCGGGGAAGCCGATCCCGAGGATGGACCCGATGTTGGCGTCCGCGACGGACGTCAGGACGCCCTCCTCCAGGAGCTTGACCGTGTCGAGCGCCTCGGAGAACAGCATGCGTTCCTGCATGTCTTTAAAAGGCACGGTCTCGAAGGGGATCTCGGCGCCTTCGCGGGTGAAGTGCTCGCGCAGGCCCGGCCAGAGCCCGGCGCGCTTGCCGTCGTCGCCGTAGTCGTAGAAGCCCGCGCCGCCGCTGCGGCCGGTGCGGCCGAACTCGTCGACCATGCGGTCGATGACGGCCTCGGCGGGGTGTGCGGGCCAGGTGCCGCCCGCCTCCTCGACGGCCCGCTTCGACTCGTTGCGGATCTTGCGCGGGAGGGTGAGCGTCAACTCGTCCATCAGGGAGAGGACCTTGGCCGGGTAGCCGGCCTGTGCGGCGGCCTGCTCGATGGACGCGGGCTCGATGCCCTCGCCGACCATCGCGACGCCCTCGTTGATGAACTGCCCGATCACGCGCGAGGTGAAGAAGCCGCGCGAGTCGTTGACGACGATCGGCGTCTTGTTGATCCGCCGGACCAGGTCGAAGGCGCGCGCGAGGGCCTCGTCGCCGGTGCGCTCGCCCTTGATGATCTCGACGAGGGGCATCTTGTCGACGGGCGAGAAGAAGTGCAGCCCGATGAAGTCGGCCTGGCGCTCGACTCCTTCGGCGAGGACGGTGATGGGGAGGGTGGAGGTGTTGGAGCAGAGCAGCGCGTCGGGCTCGACGATGTGCTGGATCTCCTGGAACACCTTGTGCTTGAGGGAGGTGTCCTCGAAGACGGCCTCGATCACCGCGTCGCAGCCCGCGAGGTGCTGCGGATCGGCGGTGGCGGTGATGCGGGCGAGCAGCGCGGCAGCCTTCTCCTGGGTCGTACGGCCTCGGGAGACGGCCTTGGCGCAGAGCTTCTCGGAGTAGGCCTTGCCCTTGGCCGCCGCCTCCGGAGTGACATCCTTCAGGACGACGTCGATGCCCGCGCGGGCGCACGAGTAGGCGATGCCGGCGCCCATCATCCCGGCACCGAGGACGGCGACCTTGCGGACCGGTCGGGACTCGATGCCCTGGGGGCGGTTGGCGCCGGAGTTGACGGCCTGGAGGTCGAAGAAGAACGCCTGGATCATGTTCTTCGAGGTCTGCCCCGCCGCCAGTTCGACGAAGTAGCGGGCCTCGATGAGCTGGGCGGTCTCGAAGTCGACCTGGGAGCCCTCGACGGCGGCGGCGAGGATGTTGCGCGGGGCCGGGTAGGGCGCGCCGTTGGTCTGCTTGCGGAGGCTGGCGGGGAAGGCGGGCAGGTTGGCCGCGAACTTGGGGTTGGCCGGGGTGCCGCCGGGGATGCGGTAGCCGGGCTTGTCCCAGGGCTGCTGCGACTGCGGGTTGGCGTCGATGAAGGCGCGGGCCTTGGCGATCAACTCGTCGGGCGTGGCGGCCACTTCGTGGATGAGGCCGTTCTCCAGCGCCCGCTGCGGGCTGTACTGGGTGCCCTGGAGCAGCACCTTCAGCAGGGCGTCGGTGATGCCCAGCAGCCGTACCGTGCGGACGACTCCGCCGCCTCCGGGCAGCAGCCCGAGGGTGACCTCCGGGCAGCCGATCTTCGAGCCGGGGGCGTCGAGGGCGATGCGGTGGTGGCAGGCGAGGGCGAGTTCGTAACCGCCGCCCAGGGCCGCGCCGTTGAGCGCGGCGACGACCGGCTTGCCGAGGGTCTCGATGCGGCGCAGGTTGCGCTTGATGGCGAGGCCGCCGTCGAGGAGCTCCTGGGCGGTGTCCGGGGTGACGCGGATGAGGTCGCGCAGGTCGCCGCCCGCGAAGAAGGTCTTCTTGGCGGACGTGAGGATGATGCCCCGGATGGACTCCTGCTCGGCCTCCAGGCGGTCGGTGATCGCGGCGAGGGAGTCGCGGAAGGCCGCGTTCATGGTGTTCGCGGACTGGTTCGGGTCGTCGAGGACGAGGGTGACGACGCCGGTGTCGTCCTGTTCCCAGCGGATGGTGGTGCTCTCGGTCATGAGGGGGTTCTCCGTAGAAGTCTCTGGTCGCCGCGGAAGCCTCGGGTGGCCGCAGACAGCGCTGCCGGCCGCCGGGGTCTCAGAGGCGCTCGACGATCGTCGCGATGCCCATGCCGCCGCCGACGCACAGCGTGGCGAGGCCGTAGCGCTTGTCCTGGCGCTCCAGTTCGTCGACGAGCGTGCCGAGGATGATCGCGCCGGTGGCGCCGAGCGGGTGACCCAGCGCGATGGCGCCGCCGTTGACGTTGACCTTGTCCAGGGACAGGCCCATGTCCCGCACGAAGCGCAGGACGACGGCGGCGAAGGCCTCGTTGATCTCGACGAGGTCGATGTCGTCGATGGTCAGGCCGGCCTTGGCGAGGGCCTTGCGGGTGGCCGGGGCGGGTCCGGTGAGCATGATGGTCGGCTCGGAGCCGGAGACGGCCGCGGAGACGATCCGCGCGCGCGGGGTGAGGCCGTAGCGCTCGCCGACCTCCTTGGAGCCGATGGCGACGAGGGAGGCGCCGTCGACGATGCCGGAGGAGTTGCCCGCGTGGTGGACGTGGTCGATCTTCTCCACCCAGTGGTACTTCTGCAGGGCCACGGCGTCGAAGCCGCCGAGTTCGCCGATGTCCGCGAAGGACGGCTTGAGCCGGGCGAGTGAGTCGGCGGTGGTGCCGGGGCGCAGGTGTTCGTCGTGGTCGAGGACGACCAGGCCGCTGCGGTCCCTCACCGGCACCACGGAACGCTCGAAGCGGCCCTCCTTCCACGCGGTGGCCGCGCGCTCCTGCGAGAGGGCCGCGTACTCGTCCACGTCGCGCCGGGAGAATCCCTCGATCGTGGCGATCAGGTCGGCGCCGATGCCCTGGGGCACGAAGTTGACGGCGAGGTTCGTCATCGGGTCGTTGAACCAGGCGCCGCCGTCCGAGGCCATCGGCACCCGGGACATCGACTCGACGCCACCGGCGAGGACGAGGTCCTCCCAGCCCGAACGCACCTTGGCGGCGGCCATGTTGACGGCCTCCAGACCCGAGGCACAGAAGCGGTTCTCCTGTACGCCGGCCACCGTGTCCGGGAGTCCCGCGGCCACGGCGGCGATCCGGGCGATGTCGGAGCCCTGGTCGCCGACCGGTCCGACGACACCGAGCACGATGTCGTCGATCGCGGCCGGGTCCAGGTCCGGGAAGCGGTCGCGGATCTCGTGGATGAGTCCGACGACCAGGTCGATGGGCTTCGTGCCGTGCAGGGATCCGTTCGCCTTGCCGCGCCCGCGCGGGGTGCGGATCGCGTCGTAGACATACGCTTCGGTGCTCACTGCCAAGCCTTTCACTGAGGGTTTTCGAGGAGGCGTCGAGGTGTTCCCCGATCACCGTCCTCAACGACGTCGGCAAGCCGGGGGACGTCCCAGTCACGGGCGACGTCCGAGGTGTCGGCGCCCGGCAGGGCCGGCCCGCCGCGCACCGAGGTGGGAGTTTCGGAGAACCGGGGCGCGGGGGCGGGCTGGGTGATCCCGCCGTGCTCGGTGAAGGTCCCGCGCGCGGCGAGATGCGGGTGCTTCGGGGCCTCACGGAGCGACAGCACGGGCGCCACGCACGCGTCCGTGCCCTCGAAGACGACGGTCCACTCGTCTCTCGTACGGCTGCGGAAGCGGGCCGCGACCGCCTCGCGCAGCTCGCCCCAGCGCGTCCAGTCCCGGCGGGCGTCGGCGAAGTCCGGGAGGCCGAGGAGGCGCGTGAACTCGTCGTAGAACCGCGGCTCCAGGGCGCCGACCGCCATGTGCCTGCCGTCGGCGGTCTCGTAGGTACCGTAGTACGGGCAGCCGCCGTCGAGGAGGTTGGCGGCGCGCCGGTCCTGCCAGCCGCCGGCGGCGAGCATGCCGTGGATCATCGCGGAGAGGTGGGCGGTGCCGTCGACGATGGCGGCGTCGACGACCTGGCCGGTGCCCGTCACGCGCGCGTGGTGCAGTGCGGCGAGGACGCCGACGACGAGGTAGAGGGAGCCGCCCGCGTAGTCGCCGAGCAGGTTGGCGGGGGCGGGCGGGGGCTCCCCCGGGCTGCCGATCATGCCGAGGGTGCCGGTCAGCGCGATGTAGGCGATGTCGTGCCCGGCGCGTTCGGCCAGCGGGCCGTCCTGGCCCCAGCCGGTCATGCGGCCGTAGACGAGCCGGGGGTTGCGGGCGTGGCAGGCTTCGGGGCCGACGCCGAGGCGTTCGGTCACACCGGGGCGGTTGCCCTCGATCAGGATGTCGGCGCGCTCCACCAGGTCGAGGACGCGCGCGGGGCCGTCGGGTGCCTTCAGGTCGACGAGGACGGAGCGCTTGTTGCGGTTGGTGACGTCGTGCTCGGGAGCTACCCCGAGTCCGGGGCCGCCGGGCCGGTCGACGCGGACGACGTCGGCGCCGAGGTCGGCGAGGAGCATGGCCGCGAAGGGGCCGGGGCCGATCCCGGCCAGCTCGACCACGCGCACACCGGAGAGCGGGCCGTGCCCGGGCGTCGTTGCCGCTGTCATCCAGCCCCCAGCTGTGACACAACTGATGTAACACCGATGATGCTAAGAACGTGTTCCACTCCACACAAGAGCTCAGCGAGCAAGCGCTTGGTCAAAGTACCTCCGTCGGCCGCCCCTGGCCACGGCCCTCCGCGTCCGGCTCGGCCGTCAGCCGCTTCGGGGCGATCGCCCGACAGCTCTCCTCCACCCGGTCGCACAGCAGCTCGGCGGCCGGGGGCTCCCTGCTCGGCGAGCGGTGTCCGCACCCAGCCGGCCTTGCCGAGGCCGTAGCCGGCGGGCTCGGCGCCCGGCGAGGTCAGCGCGTGGGTGTGGGCGGTCTCGTCCGTGCGCTTGACCGTGAGGGCCAGCGGGTAGCTGCTGTCGTCGACACCGGGGAAGACGAACACCTTCTTGTTGACCTTGGCGACGCTCTCACCCCAGGGGCAGTATCGATATGCGGATCCGCCGCGCGGCCTCGACCGCGCCCGGCAGCCCGAGGGCGAACTCACGTACTTTCGCCCACTTCTTCAGGGCGTTCCTGGGCACGGCCACCTGATACCTCCGGGCTCGTCGTCGGGCTCCGCACTCTTCACGCTAGCCTCAGCCACCGACAGCGGCGCGGGCTGCGGGACCCCCAGGAGTGTCATGAGCAGGCTGAACAGGACGGACCGTCCCTACGACATCGTGCTCTTCGGAGCCACGGGCTTCGTCGGCGCGCTCACCGCGGAGTACCTCGCCGCCCACGCGCCCGAGGGGCTGCGCTGGGCGATCGCCGGCCGGGACGAGCTGAAACTGAAGCGGCTGCGCGAACGGCTGCCCGGCGGCACGACGGTGGGCGTCCTGCGCGCAGACGTCTCCGACCCGGTCTCCCTGCGCGAACTCGCCGAGCACGCGCGCGTGGTGGCCACGACGGTCGGCCCCTATGTGACCTACGGCGAGGACCTCGTCGCCGCCTGCGCGGACACCGGCACCGACTATCTCGACCTCAGCGGCGAGCCCGAGTTCGTCGACCTGACGTACGTCCGTCACGACGCACGCGCGCGTGAGACCGGCGCACGGCTGGTGCACGCGGCCGGCTTCGACTCGGTTCCGCACGACCTGGGGGCGTACTTCACCGTCCAGCAGCTGCCGGAGGGGGTGCCCCTCACGGTGGACGGCTTCGTGACCGCCGACGCGATGTTCTCCGGCGGTACGTTCGCCTCGGCACTGACCCAACTCGGGCGCGGCCGGCAGGTGCTGGCCGCCGCGCGGGACCGGCGACGGCACGAACCCCGGCTGGTGGGACGCCGGGCCACCGCGCCCGCCGGGGCACCGCGGTTCGCCGGGGAGGTCGGTTCCTGGGCGGTGCCCCTGCCGACCATCGACCCGCAGATCGTTCAACGATCCGCGAAGGCCCTGGACCGCTACGGCCCCGACTTCCGCTACCGCCACTACGCGGCCGTACGGCACCTTCCCGTGGCGCTCGGCGGTGTCACGGCGGTCGGCGCCCTGGCCACCGCCGCTCAACTCCCGCCCGCCCGCCGCTGGTTGTCCGACCGCCTCAAGCCGGGCGACGGACCGAGCCCGGAGAAGCGCGCGAAGAGCTGGTTCTCCGTGAAGTTCGTGGGCGAGGGCGGCGGCCGACGCGTCTTCACCGAGGTCTCGGGCGGCGACCCCGGCTACGACGAGACGGCGAAGATGTTCGCGGAGGCGGCCCTCTCCCTGTCCCTCGACGAACTCCCGCCCACCGCGGGCCAGGTGACGACGGCGGTCGCGCTGGGCAACGCCCTCATCGAGCGACTCCGCGCCGCGGGCATCGTGTTCCGGGTGGCGGCGACCCGGTGAGGATGCCGGCTCCCCGTGCCACCATGGCCGCCGTGGAGACGCCGTACACCGACTGGATCACGGTCGCGGCCTACGAGAACCTGCCCGGCCGCCTCACGCCGTGGGCGGCCACGCGCGCTTGACTGCGGGAGCGCGGCATCGACTGGATGCCCTTCGCCCAGGACGAGTTGAGCTGGGGTCTCGCCTGCGGCATCGGGCCGGACGGCCACTGGCACGGCTGGTTCGACGTCCGGGTGCGCGCCGACGCGCTACGACGCCTCGGACTCCATCCGGACCAGCCCACCGCAGAGGCCGTCGGCCCCTCCCCGCCGGGCTGGTGGCACGCCGACGCGGAACGCCGGGCCGCGAACCGGCCCCACTGATCGGCGAGTTCGAACCGTCCCTCGGGATGGGCTATAGTTGATCACGAGCCGGTCGCCGGAACACCCGGAGCCTGGTTACGCGTTGGTCGTCCAAGGAAAGACGCCCCGCTTCCTGCGGGGAAATGCAGGTGCAAGGCCTGCCCGGCGCTCAAGTCCGAGCCCCACACCGGTTGTTGCGGTGTGGGGCTCGTTGGTTTCCCGCCCCCGTACGCCCGCCCGGCTCACGGCCACAGCGTGTAGATCATCCCGCCGATCCAGGCGAGGCCAGCCGCCACGGACAGGACGAGCGCGATCGTCACGGCACGCTCGATCGGCTGGCTCGGACTGGCAACGGGCTTCGGGGAACGGTGAGTTGTCATGCGGCACAGCCTGCCGATCACCCGGGTGGGGCCACATCCGTACAAGTACTCAGAACAGGTACTCAGAAGCGACCCGCCCCACGTACTCAGGCGGTCGCCTCCCGCAGCGCCCGCCGGCACAGCGCGTCCGCCCTGCGGGTCGTCTCCGGGAGGCGGAACTCCGGGGTCAACTCAAGAGTGTGGGCACAGGCGTTGTCCAGGGTCATCCGGTGTCCGACGGAGACGAAGACCGGCTTCACGCCCTCGCGGGTGCGCAGCGCGCGGCCGACCTCCTCGGCGTCCGCACGGAGCGGGGAGACGGAGCCGCGCGGGACGCCCGGGTCGTCGTAGGTGAAGGTGAAGGGGTTCTTGGCGACGCCGATCGTGGACAGGCCGGTGAGGACGCCGAGGTGGCTGGCGAGGCCGAAGCGGCGCGGGTGGGCCAGGCCGTAGCCGTCGCACACGACCAGGCCCGGCGGGCAGGGCAGGGCGTCCAACGCGGCCAGCACCGTGGGGATCTCGCGGAAGGCGAGCAGGCCCGGGACGTACGGGAAGGAGACCGTGCCGACCGCCGTGGCCTCGGCGACGACCGTGAGGTCCGCCGCGTCCAGCACGACCGCCGCTGCCACCACCACGTCCCGCTCGTCGTCGTAGGCGACGTCGACTCCCGTGACGTGCCCGGTCCCTGGCGGCGGTCCCGGTTCGTCGGTCACCACCCGCTCCCGCAACTCGTCCTGGACGGCGCGGGCCTGCTCCTCGGTCGCGGGCCAGCCCGCGGGAATGCGTACGGTCGTCATGGTGGTGCCGAGCGTACGGGGATCTTCGGCGGCGGGTGCCATCAAAAAACGCCGCACTCGCCGCACCGCCCGTGGCCCTCAGTCCTCCAGCCGCGCCACGCGCCCCTTCTCCCCCGCCGCCCAGCAGCCCAGGTCGGCCGCGCAGTCCACGGTGTCGTACGAGCCGGTGTCGACCGTCTTCCAGGTGCGGCCGGCGTCGGTCGTGAGGTCCGTGCCGGTGGGGCCGACCGCGAGGGCGGTGGAGCGGCTGTGGGGCAGCCAGGTCGCGCCGGAGCGGTAGGCGGGCGGCGGGGTCGTGGCGGGAGTCCAGGTACGGCCGCCGTCGCCGGTGACGGCGGCCGCGAGCGGTGACGGCTGGTCGGCGTTGTAGTCGCCGCCGACCGCGAGTCCGTGCGCGCGGTCGCGGAAGGCGAGCGCGAAGACTCCGCGCGCGGGGTCGCCGGCCGGGATCGGTGTGTCGGCCGCCGTCCAGGTGAGGCCGCGGTCGGCGGAGTGCAGGACACGCGCGCGTGCACCCCCGCCGGTGGCCAGCCAGACGTCCCGGGGCCCGGAGCTGACCAGGCACTGGCCGCTGGCCGCGAAGCCCGCCTCGCCGTCGAGCGCGGCCGGCATCCCGGTGGTGGGCAGCACCTTCCAGGAACGGCCGCCGTCGCCGGTCGACAGGATGCGGAACTTTCCGTCCACCGGGTCGCTCATCGCGAGGCCGTGGCGGCTGTCGAAGAAGGTCATGCAGTCGTAGAAGGCGTTCGCGTCGGTGTTGCGGAAGGACTCCGTCCAGGTCGTCCCGCCGTCGTCGGTCCGGTAGACGCGGGAGGCCTCGCCCTCGCCGATCGCCAGCACCACCGCGCGCCGTGCGTCGAACGCCTCGATGTCCCGGAACTGGAGGTCGGCCGTACCCGGCGGCGAGACGTTCCGCCAGCTCGCCCCGCCGTCGGTGGTGCGCAGCACGGTGCCCGCGGTACCGGCCACCCACGCGGTGTTCCGGCTGACCGCCGACAGTCCCCTGAAGCGCACACCGGCGGCTCCGCTGTCCTTGAGCTCCCAATGCGGAGCCCGGTGCGCCGTGTCCCGTGCCTGCGCCGGTACGGCGGTCAGTACGGCCAGCGCCGCCGCGCACATCACCCCGGCCGCCGCCCTCCGGTACGTCCGTCCCACCCGTCGCGTGTTCCCCATGCGCCTCATGGCGGGCGAAGCTAGCCCACTCCCAGGAGGCCGTCCAGACGGCCCCGCCCACCTTGGGCGCATATGGGCGACGGTGACAGAGGTCACTGGAATTTCGTGTGCACGGATTGGGTCGTTCCGGCGTCTCTTCCAGTGCGGACCCATCCACCAGGAGGTCCGTTCCGGACTCCTTTCGGGAGTCCTTCCGGCCGTCACCGCAGTCCGCACCGCCGTCACACAAGGGAGCAAGGCGTTGTCCATCGTCATCGAGCAGTCCGTAGAGGCCCGTCTCGTCGCCGCCGCACCGCGGATGCCGAGCATCCCCGCCACCCTGCACTACGACCGACGCGACCCCTTCGCCGTCCGGATGACCTTCCCGGCACCGGCCACCCTGGAGGGCGTCGAGGTCTGCTGGACCTTCGCCCGGGAACTCCTGTCGGCCGGTCTGCACGGCGCCGAGGGCCACGGCGACGTCCGCGTGCGGCCCTACGGCTTCGACCGCACCGTCCTGGAGTTCCACGCCCCCGAGGGCACCGCCGTCGTGCATGTCCGCTCGACCGAGATCCGCCGCTTCCTGCGGGCCACCGGCGAGCTGGTGCCCGCCGGTCTCGAACACCTCCAGCTCGACCTGGACCACGACCTCGCCGAGCTGATGCGGGACGCCTGCTGAGCCGACGCCCCTACCCCAGCAGCGAGTTGAGTTCTCCGTAGCCCAGGCCTCCCGCCACCGCGTCGTAGGTACCCGTGTCCAGCAGCTCCCGCGCGGCACGGTCGACCACGGCGTACGCGGCCAGCGCGATGCTGGAGCCCGCGCTCACCCGGGCGACGCCCAGCGCGGCCAGTTCGGCGACCGGCGGTGCGCCGGGGCCGACCAGCACATTGAGCGGACCGTCGATCCCGTCGGCGAGTTCCTTGACCGTTCCCGGTTCGACGGCCCCGGGCACGAAGATCCCGTCCGCGCCCGCGGCCCGGAAGGCGGCGGCCCGCTCCAGGGTCGCGTCCACTCCCCCGGCGCCCCGCAGAAACGTGTCGATGCGCGCGTTGACGAACAGCGGCACCCCCTCCGCGTCGGCGGCCTCCCGGGCGGCCGCGATGCGCTCGGCCTGCTCCGCGACCGGACGCAGGACGCCCTCACCGCCGTAGAGCGCGTCCTCGATGTTCACCCCCACGGCGCCCGCCGCGAGCACCGCGCGGACCGTGTCGGCGACGCCCGCCGGGTCCTTCGCGAAGCCGCTCTCGATGTCGGCGCTCACGGGTACGGTCACGGTCGAGGTGATGCGGGCGACCGCTGCCATGGACCGGTCCAGGTCCAGCCGGTCGCCGTCCGGGACGCCCAGCGCCCAGGCGAGGCCCGCGCTGGTGGTCGCCACGGCCGACGCGCCCGCGTCCTCCACGATGCGGGCGCTCGCGGCGTCCCAGGCGTTCGGCAGGACGAGCGGGCGCCCCGCCACATGCAGCGCGCGGAAGGCCAGTGCCCGGTCGCGGAGAATGTTCTGGTTCGTCATACGGCCCACTCAAGCAGCCGCGGGCGCCCGTCGGCTGGCAGGAATCCGACATCGATGTGTCGGCCGGGGGCGCGCGTTTAATTGCGTTGACACGCGCCGGCGGCCCTCCGTACCGTTTCCCTCGGTCCTGTTGCCGTCGATTGGAGAAGGACGTTGCTCGTCTGAGGTTCTGAGACACCGCGTCACACACCCCTGAGGTGTGTCCGTCGTGTTCGACCTCGGCGTCCGAGCCGTCCTCCGGAACAGGGCCTTCTCTCTGCCCTCCGGGACCAGCCTCCCGCCCCGCGGTGTCTCGCAACGCGTCTGCCCCGACCACATCGAGCAACCGCGAGGCCCGCATGAGTTCTTCCGTCACCTGTACCTCCCTCTCCTTCGCCTGGTCGGACGGCACCCCCGTCCTCGAAGACCTCGACGTCGCCTTCGGACCCGGCCGAACCGGGCTCGTCGGAGTCAACGGATCAGGGAAATCAACCCTGTTGAAGCTGATCGCGGGCGAACTCGCCCCGGTCGACGGCCTGGTGCGGGTCGCGGGCGAGGTCGGCTACCTCCCGCAGAACGTCACCCTCGACACCGCCCTGCGCGTCGACGAGACTCTCGGCATCGCCGCGCGCCGGGCCGCCCTGCACGCCATCGAGGCCGGTGACGCGGCCGAGGAGCACTTCGAGACGCTCGGCGACGACTGGGACGTGGAGGAACGGGCCCTCGCCACACTCGGCGAACTCGGCCTGGGGCACATCGACTTGGACCGCACCATCGGCGAGGTGTCCGGCGGCGAGTCGGTCCTGCTGCGGCTGGCCGCGCTGCTGCTGGGCCGGCCGGACGTCCTGCTCCTCGACGAACCGACCAACAACCTCGACCTGTACGCGCGCAGGCGGCTGTACGCGGCCGTCGCGTCCTGGCCGGGAGTGATGGTCGTGGTCAGCCACGACCGCGAACTCCTGGACCTCGTCGACCAGATCGCCGATCTGCGCTCCGGCGAGGTCACCTGGTACGGCGGGAACTTCTCCGCCTACGAGGAGGCCCTCGCCGTCGAACAGGACGCCGCCGAACGGATGGTGCGCGTCGCCGAGTCGGACTTCCGCAAACAGAAGCGCGAACTCGTCGACGCACACCTCAAGTTGGCCCGGCGCAAGCGGTACGGGCAGAAGATGAACGACCAGAAGCGCGAGCCGAAGATCGTCATGGGGGCGCGCAAGCGGGCGGCGCAGGAGTCCGCGGGCAAGCACCGCATCCTGCACGAGGAGCGGCTCACCGAGGCGAAGGAACGGCTCGACGAGGCGGTGGAGGCCGTACGGGACGACGACGAGATCCGCGTCGACCTGCCGTACACGGCCGTACCGCCGGGCCGTACGGTCCTGACCCTCCTGGACCTCGAACTCGCCTACGGCGCGCGGGTGTCCGGGGGGCTCGATCTGCGCGGGCCGGAGCGGATCGCGCTGATCGGGCGCAACGGCGCGGGCAAGACGACGCTGCTGCGCACGATCGCCGGGGAACTGGCACCGGTGTCGGGCGAGGCGACGGCGCATGTCCCGCTGCGGTTCCTGCCGCAGCGGCTCGACGTCCTCGACGACGAGTTGACCGTGGCCGAGAACGTGGCCCGGTTCGCGCCGGCCGCCACCAACAACCGGGTCCGGGCGCGGCTGGCCCGCTTCCTGTTCCGGGGCGCCCGCGCCGACCAGAAGGCGGCGACGCTGTCCGGCGGCGAACGCTTCCGGGCCGCGCTGGCCGCACTGATGCTCGCGGAGCCCGCCCCGCAGCTGCTGATGCTGGACGAGCCCACGAACAACCTCGACATGGCGAGCGTGCGGCAGCTCACCACCGCGCTGGAGTCCTACGAGGGCGCGCTGATCGTGGCCAGTCACGATCTGCCGTTCCTGGAGTCCATCGGCGTCACCCGCTGGCTGCTGCTGGACGGGGAGCTGAAGACGATCACTCCGGAGGAGGTGGAGCAGCTGGTGTAGGACGGGGCGGCGCATCTCAGGAGGGCCACAGCCTCACGGCAGGGGTTTTGTCGGCAAGGACGGGTGACGCATGATGGCCAACCGGTGCCGCGTTGCCGGCGCCGAAACGATCCCGCCGATACGGAGTCCCGCTCGTGCCCAGCCACAAGGCCCTCGTCCGCCGCCCCAGCCCGCGCCTGGCCGAAGGGCTGGTCACGCACATCGAGCGGGAGAAGGTCGACGTCGAGCAAGCCGTCGAGCAGTGGGAGGCGTACGTCCAGGCGCTGCGGACGCACGGCTGGGAGACGATCGAGGTGGAGCCCGCCGACGACTTCCCCGACTCCGTGTTCGTCGAGGACACGGTCGTCATGTACAAGAACGTGGCGCTGATCACCCGGCCCGGCGCCGAGACCCGGCGCGAGGAGACCGGCGGGGTCGAGGAGGCGGTGGCCCGGCTCGGCTGCTCGGTGAACTGGGTCTGGGAGCCGGGCACCCTGGAGGGCGGCGACGTCCTCAAGATCGACGACACGATCTACGTCGGCCGGGGCGGCCGTACGAACGCGGCCGGCGTGCAGCAGCTGCGGGCCGTGTTCGAGCCGCTCGGGGCGCGCGTGGTCGCCGTGCCCGTGAGCAAGGTGCTGCATCTGAAGTCGGCGGTCACCGCGCTGCCCGACGGGACGGTGCTCGGGCACATCCCCAAGGTGGACCGGCCCTCGCTCTTCCCCCGCTTCCTGTCGGTGCCCGAGGAGGCCGGTGCGCACGTGGTGCAGCTCGGCGGCGACAAGCTGCTGATGGCGGCGAGCGCGCCCAACACGGCCGATCTGCTCGCCGACCTCGGCCTGGAGCCGATCGTGGTGGACATCAGCGAGTTCGAGAAACTCGAAGGCTGTGTGACGTGCCTCTCGGTCAGGCTCCGGGACCTGTACGCCTGACCGAGGGACCGGACCACCCGTTCGGCGTCCGGACCTGCGGTCCTGGCACCGTTCGGGATTCCCCGGCGACGCGGCCTGAACAGCGATCTTTACAGCGTCCTTAACCTACGGTCTCGTAACCTACGGTTTCGTAGCCTACGATTCCGTAAGTTGCACGGACCCCGGCACCGCTCGCCGGTTTGTTCAGTTTTGCACCACGTCCCCCTGGAGTCCCCGTGACGATCACTTCCCCGCACCTCGGCAGCCCCGCAGTCTGGACCGACGCCAAGCTGCTGTACGCGTTGGAAGAAGTCGTCGAGACGGAGCTCAACCGGCACCTCAAGGTCACCAAGGACTGGATGCCGCACGAGTACGTGCCCTGGAGCGACGCCCGCAACTTCCCCGGCTTCTTCGAGGACGGCGAGGCCTGGGACAAGGAGCAGTCCAAGGTCACCGAGATCGGCCGCATCGCCCTCGTGGTGAACCTCCTCACCGAGGACAACCTCCCCAGCTACCACCACGAGATCGCCTCCCTGTTCGGCCGCGACGGCGCCTGGGGCACCTGGGTGCACCGCTGGACGGCGGAGGAGGGCCGGCACGGCATCGTCATGCGGGACTACCTGCTCGCCTCCCGCGCGGTCGACCCGGACAAGCTCGAAGCGTTCCGCATGCAGCACATGAGCGAGGGCTTCGAGTCGGACAACCGGCACTCGATGCTGCACTCCGTGGCGTACGTCGCCTTCCAGGAGCTCGCCACGCGCGTCTCGCACCGCAACACCGGCCACCAGTCCGGCGACCCGGTCTGCGACCGCATGCTGGCCCGCATCGCGACCGACGAGAACCTCCACATGGTCTTCTACCGCAACCTCCTGAAGGCCGCGTTCGAGCTCGCCCCCGACCTCACCATGCAGGCCGTGCGCGACGTCCTCGTCAACTTCCGGATGCCCGGTCACGGCATGCCCGGCTTCGAGCGGTTCGCCGCCCAGATGGCCATCGGCGAGGTCTACAACCTGCGCATCCACCACGACGACGTCATCCAGCCCGTGCTGCGCTTCCTGAAGGTCATGGAGATCGACGGTCTCGGCCCCGAGGGACTGCGCGCCCAGGAGGAGATCGGCCTCTACATGGGCGGTCTCGACTCCGAGGCGTCCAAGTTCGACGAGAAGCTGGCCATCCGCAAGGCCCGCATGGCGGCCCGCGCGAGCGCCTGACCCGACCGACCCCGGCCCGCCGGCCCCGGCCCGCCCGGCGATCCATTTACCGGTGCGGGCCGCCGCCCTGCTGCGGCATCATGCGGCCATGCGTGAGAACAGCACGTCGGGGGCGGCCGTCGACTTCCTGCTGGGCCTGATCGACGGCGGGGACGCCGAGCGGGTACGGCGGCGGATCGGGCTGCCTGCGGGAGAGCGGACTCCCGAGGCCCACGACACCACTCCGTTCTGGTCCTGGACGAGGACGGCGGTCCCGGCGTCCGTGCTGCTGTGGGTTCTGGAGGAGGACGATCCGGAACTGAACCCGTGGGTCTGGCGGCACGTCTGCGCGGACAACGCGATGCGGCGCGCCATCGCGCGGGGTGTGCCGTTCGGCCCCGGCCGCAAGGGGCCGTTGACCCTCTCCAAGTACCTGCGGCACGAGGAAGAACCGCCCGTACCGGCCGACTTCACCCGCTTCGGCCTGGTCGGCGCCCTGCGCGAGGGCACCTCCATGGGCGCCGCGCGGACGGCCGCGTCGATGGTCCTGGAGCGCTCCGACTGGCAGGCGGTCACCGAGGCGGACCGGGACCGCCCACTGCCCGGCTACGCGCGCTGGGCACTGGCGATACGCCCGGACTGCCCGCCCGCGCTCCGCGCGCAGTTCGGCACGCACCGCAAGTTCACCCACCGGGTCGAGCAGGCCGGAGTGCTGGACGGCCCCGCCGCATACGCGACCTCCTGGGGCCCCGCGTCACACGTGCTGAACGTGCTGTCCACAGGTCGACTGCTGTTCCCCACGCGCGTGGGCGAGGCCCGGGACGCGCTACGGCCGCTGGTGCGCGAGCACGTGGCCGACCGCGAGGACGCCTGGGCGGTGCTGGCGCAGCTGATCGACACCTTCCACGGGAACGCGGCGGAGCTGGTGGTGACGGCGGGCGCGATCGCCTGAGCCCGGTCGGGAGGGGGGCGGGGTGGCTGGATTCGAACCAGCGTGCCCCGGTTCTGGAGACCGGTGCGCCTGCCTCTGCGCTACGACCCCGCCCTTGGGGTCAGAGCGTAATGCCTTGGCCCGATGTCAGTGGGGCCTGGTACCAATGAGCCACCGGGGGAACTGCGGCGCGGGGGGCGTGGGATGGCGTACGGGGAGCGGGGTCGGCGTACCCCTGTGGTCGATCTGGCCGACCGCAGGGCCCTGGAGCGGCACCGGCCGGCGGACCCGGCGACGGTCGCCGAGGCGCGGCGGCTGAAGGAGGCCGCGCTGCTGGACTTCGGGCTGACCGAGTCCGCGGTGGCGTCCTGGCTGTACGCGAAATGCCATCACCAGATCCCGACCACGGCGGTGGACACCGCGGCCGTGGTCGCCTCCGGCGACGGCTCCTGCCTGCTGCTCTTCAACCCGGACTTCTTCGTCCGACTCGGCCTGGACGGCGTCAAGTTCGTGCTCTTCCACGAGGCCCGGCACCTGGTCCAGCGACACCTGTTCGCCGACCCCGAGCTGCGCGAGGACCCGGTGTTCGAGCTGGCCGCCGAGGTCTCCATCAACCATGTCGCCCTGGTCCGACTCGGCCGCTCCGGACTGCCCCTCCTGGACGGCCGCCCGACAGGCATCGACCCACGGCGGATCCACGCCCTGTACCAGGACGACCTCACCACGCACGGCCTGGAGCCCGTCCCCTACGAGGAGTTCGTCGCCACCGACATGAAGGTCTACGGCGAGCTCAAGCGCATGGCACATCCTCCGGTCCCGGAGCGGCACCTGTGCGTGCACCTGATGGACGGCCGGGTACCGGCCGACCAGGAGACCGTGGACGCGGTGACGTCGTCCGCGCTGCTGAACTCCCTGCTGGCGGCCCGGCGCGGACACACCGGCGCGGAGCGGGAGTTGCTCGACCTGATGGGCCGTACGGAGGACGGTTCCGCGCGGGCCGCCCGGATCTGGGGGAACCTCGGCGCGGGCGTCCTGCGCGGCGAGACGGCACGCACGCGTGCGGTCCACTGGTGGCAGCGCTGGCTCGTCGACGTCCTCGGCTCGAAGCTGCGCGACGGCGAGCGGCTGGTGTACCCGAAGAAGCGCGGCGCCCTGCTCGCGGCCCTCGGCCAGGACCCGATGCTCTCGCGGCGCGGCCCGGTCCGCGACAAGGTCCTGGTCATCGCGTACGACACCTCGGGCTCGATGCCCCAGCACGTGATCACCTGGCTCACCGAACTCGTCGGCCGCATCGACGGAGTCGAGGCGCACTGGCTGTCCTTCGACGCCGTGGTCATGCCGTTCACTCCGGGCGAGCGGGTCTACGGCGGTGGCGGCACGAGCTTCCAGGTGGTCGCGGACTACGTGGAGGGGCGCACGGAGGTGAACGGCCGCCGGTTCGACGTCACCCCGGACGCGGTCGTGATGCTCACCGACGGGTACGCGCCGCCGATCGCGCCCGCCGAGCCGGACAAGTGGATCTGGCTGATCACCGAGGGCGGCAGCGAGTGGCCCGAGACGCACACCCCGGCGATGGACTGCCATCGCGTCACGACAGGATCGCGGTAAATGAGCACGGAGACAGGGCAGTTGGCGACCCCGGCGACCGGGCGCGGCGGGCGGGAGGTGTCCCGCCTGGAGTCCTTCATCGACGCGATGATCGACCTGGGGCAGACCGGGCAGATCTTCGGCGAGCACGGCATCGGCAAGACGGCCACGTTCTTCTCCCACATCGGCCGCGCCCACCCGGACACCGCGCTGGTGTACGTCCCGGCGGCCAATCTGACACCGGACGACCTGTTGATCAACGCGCCGGTGCGGGACCCGCACACCGGTGAACTCGTGCTGCGGCAGCTGGTGATGAGCCAGTTGAAGCCGGGCACGCCGTTCGTACTGCTCATCGACGACTCGCTGCAGGCGGGCGACACGATCCAGTCGCAGCTGATGCAGATCGCCTGCAACTGGACGCTCGGTGAGCACGATCTGCGGGCGCTGGGCTGCGTCGGTGTCTTCCTCACGGACAACGAGTCGCTGTCGGAGACCTCGGCCCGGCGCGGCGACCTGGCACTGCTCGACCGCATGGTCACGATGCGGATCACGGCGAACGACACGTCCTGGCGCCGGCATCTCGCCGCCAAGTACCGCCCCTGGGACCTGAATCCGGTGTTCGCGGTGTGGGCGTCGCTCTCCCCCGCGCTGCGCGAGCTGCTGTCCCCGCGCACCCTGGACCACATCCTGGCCAACGCGAAAGAGGGCTTCCCGCTCCGCTGGGGCCTGCCCCTGATCGACGGCGAGCGGCTGCGGCTGGCCGAGCCGGGCCCCGACGGCAGACCCGGGCAGAACCGCACCGCGGAGATCCTCGACCGCCTCGCCCAGGCCCTCGGCGTGCCCAACCCGGGCACGATCCCCGACCCGGTACGGCAGGTGGTGCGGGCCGCGCTGCGCAACCGCTGGACGGTGCTGCTGCAAGGGCCGCCCGGCTGCGGCAAGACGGAGCTGGTCCGGGAGACGGTCCGCGCGGGCCTGGGCCGCGAGCCGCTGTACTTCTCGCTGCCGGTGACGAACGTCGAGGACCTGTGCGCGCCGATCCCGTCGCCGGACGGCACCCTGGACAACCTGCTGGCCGCGAACTTCACCGGGCCGGACCCGAAGGCGATCGTGTGGGACGAGTACAACCGCCCCAAGGACAAGGCCGCGTTCGCCAAGCTCATGGAGATCACCCAGGAGTGGTCCCTCGCCGGCCGGCGCATCGAGAACCTGCGGGCGCAGATCGCCGTCCAGAACCCGCCGTACCACCTCGGCCGCAAGCTGCTGGTCTCGCGGAACAACATCGCCCAGGCGACGCGGTTCACCGCCTCGCTCACGGTGGAGCCCGAGGACATCCCGGCCAACGAGTGGCTGCTCGCGCGGTACGGCGCGGACGCCGAGACGGTGCTGGAGTGGTGGAAGCACGACATCGACGACGACGGCCGCGCCTGGATCACCAAGCGCACCCTGGAGCGGCTCATCAAGCTGCACCGCAAGGGGCTGCCGCTGGAGATGGCGACGGTCTACCTCGGTGACGGCGAGTACGCGCCCGTGCCGCTCACCGCCCTGATCGACCGCTTCAAGGGCCGCCCGGTCACCGGCCTCCGTGAACTGGCCCGGGAGGCGGACCACTGGGAGGCCCGGCTGCGCCGCGCCGCCGAGCACACCGACGAGGGCGGCGACGACAGCGACCTGGTCCACCAGATCCTCGCCAACGCGGAGCTGTCCCAGCTGAAGAAGCACCGCGCGGTGGTGGCCCGCATGGTCGCCCTGCTGCCGGCAAAACTCCGGGCCACCTATCTGGTGGGGGCGTCGGCACAGCAACAGCGGTTCTGGACCGACATATTCACCGGGATGGCGCGTCGCTGACGCCGTGCTGGGGCCTGTCTGACAATTCCCGTCGTCGCCCGGAAGACGGCCGCACGGCTTCAGGTGCGTGCTCTCGGCGCGCCGGGCGTGGACCCTCGCACCGGACGTACTTGGGTCTGCGCCCGGTGCGGCGAGTGGGGGCACCTCCCACGCCCTCAAGGCAGTGGGGGAGCGTGCATGGCGTCGCGAGGCAGACGGGAATTGTCAGACAGGCCCTGGGCCCTCCCCGGGCCACACCGTGCGGTGCACGCTGCGTACGGCGGCCACATCGGGGGCGAGCGGTGGTGGCGGGACGTGGCGGTGAGGGTCTCCAGGCGGCGCTTGATGCTGGCGGCGACGCCCTGGCCGAGGACGAAGCGGGTGGGGGTGAGCGCGCGGGGTGCCGTGTCGAGGAGGCGGTGGGCCTCGCGGCTGCGCATCCCGGTGTGGGACAGGACGAGGTGGGTGAGGCGGTGTTCGGCGGCCACGAGGGTGCCGGCGATGGTCTCGGCGGCGTACAGGTCGACGTGGTTGTCGGCCGCGCCCAGCACACCCGCCGCCCGGACCCGGCCGAGGTCGAGCAGACCGACTCCGGCCGCGGTGGCCGCCGTCACCAGCCGTGCCGCGGCCTGCGGACCGATGCCGTTGCTGGCGACGGACAGCCGAGTGAGCCGTCCGTACGGCGCCTGTTCCAGGGCGTCGGCCAGCCGGAGGGCGCCCGCGTCGCCCAACTGGGCGGCGGACACGTAGAGTTCGTCGATCGCGCCCTCGGAGATGACGGCAGCGAGGGGCACAGCGCCGTCCGCGCCGAGCGGGTTGCCGCCGATGAAGAGCCGCTCAACGCGGCGGCCGTTGCCGGCGGCGGCCAGCAGCGCGTCGGCGAGGACGGTCACACCGGCCGGGTCGAGCCCGGTCTGGACGAGGTCGAGCGTGCGCAACGACCGTGCGGACTCGATGAGTTCGGCCGCCGCCCGCCCACCGCCGCTGCCCAGCGGATTGCGCTTCAGCCACACACCGGTCACGACCTGCGGCGAGGCCCGCAACCGGTCGGCGATCCGGCAGGCGCCCCCGGCCGTGATCCCGTTGCAGCCCAGGTAGAGCGTCTCGACCTCACCGCTGCCACCGGCCACGACCTCGGCACCCTCGTCACCGAGCCCGTCCGTACCGAGCAGCAGGTGCCGTACAGGAGACGGGCCTTGGGCCAGTGCCTCCGCGACACGCGCGGCCCCCTCCGCGCCCAGGCCCTGTTTGCACAGATCGAGCCGCCCGTCCGGCAGCACCGTCCCCACGGCGAAGTCCAGCCGCTCCCCGGCCGGCCGCCCCGCCCGCAACCAGTCGAGCAGCGGCCCCAGTTCGGCGACCGGACGCGGCGGGACGTACACCACACCGGCGAAGCCGACCTCACCCGTGTCCTCCGTGTCCCCGCTCACCACGCCGCCTCCCGATAGTCCTTGAGGAACACCCCGGACACCGGGTCCCCCGACTCACCGCGCACGATCGGGTCGTAGACACGGGCCGCGCCGTCCACGATGTCCAGCGGTGTGCGGAAGCCTGCGCCGGCCATGCGGCTCTTCTTGGGCGCGGGGTTCTCGTCGGTGATCCAGCCCGTGTCGACGGCGCACATGTGGACGCCCTGTTCGGCGAGTTCGGCGGCGCTGGTGCGGGTGAGCATGTTGAGCGCGGCCTTGGCCATGTTGGTGTGCGGGTGTCCGGCCGTCTTGTTGCGGACGGCGAACCTGCCTTCCACGGCGGTCACGTTGACGACGTACCGGCGTGGCTGCGGTGACGCGAGCAGCAGCGGAAGCAGCCGGTCGCAGAGCAGGGCGGGGGCGAGCGCGTTGACGAGCTGGGTCTCCAGGACCTCGGCCGGGTCGAGGGCGCCGAGCCGTGCCGACCAGGAGTTCTCCGGGGACGGGTCGGGCAGCAGTCCGGCCTCGTCGGCCTCGCGCAGGACGACGGGCAGCGCCGAGGCCCCGCCCGCGAGCATCCGCATCGGTGTGAACCCCGGTGCCTGCCGGGCCCCTTCGGGCAGTGCGTCGCGCTCCCCGGCGGCCAGCAGGGCGTACGACTGCGGGGGCCGCCGTACGGTCTGCGCGGCATTGTTGACGAGGATGTCGAGCGGTTCGCCGGTCTGCCGCAACTCCTCGCACAGGCCCAGGACCTGGCGCGGGTCGCGGAGGTCCACGGCGAGCACGGTCAGCCGGTCGAGCCACTTCTCGCTGCCGGGCTCCGCGCGGAAGCGGCGCACGGTGTCGTGCGGGAACCGCGAGGTGACCTGTACCTCCGCGCCGTCCCGCAGCATCATCAGGGCCAACTGGAAACCGATCTTCACCCGCCCGCCGGTGAGCAGCACCCGGCGCCCGCTCAGATCCGTACTCAGCGCGCGGCGGGCGGTGTTGTCGGCGGCGCAGTCGGGACACAGCCGGTGGTAGAACGAATCCACCTGTCGATAGGGCGACTTGCAGACATAGCAACCGCGCGGCTTGCGGTACACACCCCCGGCGTCCACCTGGGCAAGCTCGCCCGTCGGAGCCAGCGGAGCATCCTCGCGCCGGTCCACCGCCCCCGTCGCCGTCGCGGCCATCGCCGCCGCGTCGGCCTCGGACACCTCGGCACCACGCGCCTTGCGGCGCCGCAGCCGTCCGTCCCGGGCGAAGGACGCGGCGACCTGCTCCGCGCGCAGCCGCACCGGATCGTCGACGGGCAACTCGCGCAGCCTGCCCACCGCGTGGTGGAAGGCCGCGAGTTCCGCCTCCGTGATCCCGCCCTCGTCAGTCATCGGTTCCCGCCCCGGCCGTGCTCCGAAAGTGGGCCCCGGCCGGATTCGAACCGGCGTGACCGCCCTGAGAAGGCGGCGAGTCTGCCTCTGCTCTACAGGGCCCGCGAACGCAGCCCGGGGACCGGATTCGAACCGATGTGACCGTCTTGCCAAGACGTGCGCCTGCCTCTGCGCTACGCCCGGGTGCGCCCCCGGATCCTAGCCGCACGCCCCTGTCCGAACCGCATCGACAAACGGCCCGGTCCCGGTCAGCGCGAGGTACGCCTGAGCTCCAGGCGTTCCTTCTCCGAGAGGCCGCCCCACACGCCGAAGCGTTCGTCGTTGTCGAGGGCGTACTCCAGGCAGACGGAGCGGATGGGGCACATGCCGCAGATGCGTTTGGCCTCCCGGACGGAGCTGCCGGGCTCGGGGAAGAAGAAGTCCGCCCCGGTCTGCGCGCACAACGCCTCGTGCTGCCAGTCCAGGTCGGGCGCGGTGATCGTGTCGATGTGCATGACCAGGAGCGTGCCGTGCGGTGAAAAACGTTCGATCAACGCGGGATCAACGCCGCGCTCCGAGGCCTCCGGCCACCCCGATGGTGGCGCCGCGCCCGAACCGGCGCACGGCGGCGCGCGGAACCGGAGGAAAACACGGAGAACTTCCGTGGTCACCGAGGGTGAACAAATCGGTCGAGCCGACTCACCACGCCACACCGGCAGCGATTGTCAGTGGGCGGTGCAAGACTCGGCAGTGCAGAGAACGGGCCCCCTCAAGTACGGGACCCTTCAATGAGGAGGGCAAAGATGCTCACCACCCGTTTCGTCAACGGCGCTCCCAACTGGCTGGACGTCGGCTCGCCCGACATCGACGGCGCCGTCTCCTTCTACGGCGGTCTCTTCGGCTGGCAGTTCCAGTCCGCGGGACCCGAGGCCGGCGGCTACGGCTTCTTCCAGCTGGACGGCAGGACGGTCGCCGGCGGCATGCCACTGCCCCCGGAGCACGACTCGTCCGCCTGGACCGTCTACTTCCAGAGCCCGGACGCGGAGGCCACGGCCAAGGCGGTGGAGCAGGCGCACGGCGCGGTCCTGTTCCAGCCGATGGACGTGATGGGCGAGGGGCACATGGCGGTCCTCAGGGACCCGGCGGGCGCCGCCTTCGGCATCTGGCAGCCGGGCCGGACCAAGGGGGTCGACGTGGCGGGCGACCCCGGTTCGCTGACCTGGGTGGAGCTGTACACACCGGACGTCGCCGCGGCTGCCGCGTTCTACCACGCCTCGCTCGGTCTGGAGACCTCGGCCGCCCCCATGCCGGGCGGTGACTACACCTGTCTCAACCCGGCCGGTGCCGGTGAGGACGCGATGTTCGGCGGTGTCGTCCCCCTCGACTTCGACGCGACCGGGGCGGCCTCGGGGGCGTACTGGCTGGCCTACTTCGAGGTCGCCGACGTGGACGCCACCGTGGCCAAGGCGGTGGAGACCGGCGGCCAGGTCGCCGTGCCCGCCGCCACCATGGAGGGCGTCGGCCGCATGGCCCAGCTCACCGACCCGCACGGCGCCCGCTTCGCGATCATCAAGAGCGAGCCGCCGCAGAGCTGACGGAGCACCCCCAGGGGGCAGGCCTACGCGGAGGCGCGGCGGACCAGTGTGGTCGGAAGGATCACACTGGACGGCGCGCCTCCGACGCTCTCCCTGGTGACCCGGCGGTCGAGGCCGCGCAGCAGCAGGCGCGCCATCAACCGGCCCATCTCCTCTATGTCCTGACGGACCGTCGTGAGCGGCGGCTCGGTCTGCTCGGCGACCGGCAGCATGTCGTCGAAGCCGATCACGGCCACGTCCTCGGGCACCCGCAGCCCCTCCTCGCGCAGCACCTTCATGGCGCCGTAGGCGGTGAGGTCGTTGGCGGCGAACACGGCGTCCACGTCGGGGCAGCGGTCGAGGAGTTCCCGCATCGCGCGCTCACCGCCGCCCGGGGTGAAGTCGCTCTCGACGATCAGCCGGGGATCGGCGTCGACCATGACGTCCCGGAACCCGTCGAGCCGGTCCACCGCGGACGTCTGGTCGAGGGCGCCGGTGATGTGCGCGATCCGGGTGCGGCCGAGCCCGACGAGATGCCGTACGGCCTCGCGGGCACCGCCCCGGTTGTCGCAGTCGACGTACACGGTGGGCCCGGAGGCGCGGGTCCCCTCGCTCCAGGAGGGCCGGCCGCCGAACACCGTGGGGACACCGGCCCGTTGGATCAGTCCGGGCAGTGGGTCGTCGAGGTGGAGGGAGAAGACGAGCGCCCCGTCCACATGGCCGCCGGCGAGATAGCGGCCGACGCGGGCGTGGTCGGCGCGGCCCTCCGTGAGGAGCAGTACGAGTTGGGAGTCGTGGGCGGTCAACTCCTTGCTGATGCCCCTCAGTTGCATGGCGAAGAAGGGGTCGGCGAAGACGCGGGTCTCCGGTTCGGCGATCACCACGGCGATGGCGTCGTGCCGCCTGGTCACCAGGGAGCGGGCGGCCTGGTTGGGGACGTAGCCGAGTTCCTCCACGGCCTGCCGGACCCGTTCGACGAGCGATTCCCGCACCCCGTCCCCGCCGTTGACCACCCGGGACACGGTGGCCCGCGACACCCCCGCCCGCGCGGCCACGGCCTCCAGCGTGGGGCGCGGTGCTGTCTCGGTCACTTCTGGACCCCTCCTCGATGCTGCGGATCAGGATAGCCGCGGGCGAAGCGGACGGTGAGAGCGCTCCCAAGCCGGCGCAGCCTCCTGCTCACTCCGGCAGATGCACCCACCGCCCCACCCCGTCCCGCTCCGCCCGCCGGTACGCCAGCCGGGCGAGCGCCAGGTCCTGCCAGGGCGGGCCGGCAGGGACGTACACCGAGCGGGCGCCGGCATCGGTACGGCCGGGGTGGTCGCCGCGCAGTACGTCACCGAGTGTCGTGTCGATGTCGGACGGCGCCAACGTGCCCGTGTCCGCGACCAGTCGGCGATCGTCCGCGACGACGAGCGCCGCGTCGAGCAGGTCGGCGGCGAGTTCCCGCCTGCCCGGTCCGTCGGCGCCGAGGCTCGTGAAGTGCTGGCCCGCACGGGTGTTGGCGAGGGACAGCGGCGGGGTGCGGGACCAGGTCGCGAGGAGCACGATGTCGGCGGCCGAGGCGAGCTCCGTCGCCGAGCCCAGCACCTTGCCGCCGTGCCGTACGGCGAAGTCGGTCGCCCGCTCGAAGTCGACGTCGTGGACGAGGAGTTGACCGTACGGCCGCAGGGCGTCCAATCCCCGTACCGTCAACTCGGCCTGCGCCCCGGCGCCGATCACGCCCACCACCGCGTCCTCCGCCGGATGCGCGAGGACGTGGGTGCCGAGTGCCGCCGCCAGTCCGGTCCGCCACGCGGTCACCGTCGCCGCGTCGAGGAGGGCGAGCAACTCCCCGTTCGTGCCGGCGCGCAGGCACAGCACGCTCCGCGCCCCGGCCCCCGCGCACGTCACCACGGAGGCGTCGGTGCCAGGGATGAAGGCGGTGGCCGTAGCGGGGAACGGCCGTTCCGCGCGCATCCGTTGGACCGGAACCGCCGTCGCGGCACCCGCCGCGAGGAAGCCCTCACGCAGCGCGGCGAGGCAGGCCGCGGGTTCGAAGAGGGCGTCGAGGTCCCCTCGCGTCAGCAGGCGGGGCATCCCGTCAGGATCCCTCGGGGTCCTTCTTCGCGCGGCTCGGCTGCACCCGCTTGGGCTCCCCCGGCATCTTCGGGTACTCCGGCGGGTACGGCAGATCGCCGAGCCCGTGGTCGTGTTCGTCGCGGCGGGCCAGTTCGAGGAGGGCGTCGAGGGAGTAGCGGTGGTCGTCCATGTCGGCGTGCACGTCGCCGAGTTCGGCGAAACGGCCCGGCATGGTCGCCAGGTCGAAGTCGCGGGGGTGCGCGGTACCGACCTCGTCCCAGCTCAGCGGCGCCGAGACGGGGGCGTGCGGGCGGGGTCGTACGGAGTAGGCGGAGGCGATGGTGCGGTCGCGGGCGGTCTGGTTGTAGTCGACGAAGATGCGCTCGCCGCGCTCCTCCTTCCACCACTTGATCGTCACCTGCTCGGGCATCCGGCGTTCCAGTTCGCGGCCGACGGCGATGGCCGCGCGGCGGACCTGGGTGAAGGTCCAGTTGGGTTCGATGGGGACGAAGACGTGCAGGCCGCGTCCGCCGGAGGTCTTGGGGAAGCCCTTCAGACCGCCGAACTCGTCGAGTACGGCGCGGAGTTCGTGGGCGGCGCGGGCCGCGTCGTCGTAGTCGGTGCCGGGCTGCGGGTCGAGGTCGATGCGGAGTTCGTCGGGGCTGTCGACGTCGTCGCGGCGCACGGGCCAGGGGTGGAAGGTGAGCGTGCCGTACTGGGCGGCCCACAGGACGGCGGCCTCCTCGGTGGGGCACATCTCGTCGGCGCTGCGTCCGCTGGGGAAGGTGATGTGGGCGCGCGGAATCCAGTCGGGCATGTTCTTGGGCGCCCGTTTCTGGAAGAAGTTCTCGCCCTCGACCCCGTCCGGGTACCGCTCCAGGGTGGTGGGGCGGTTGCGCAGGGCCCGCAGGATTCCGGGGCCGACCGCGATGTAGTAGCGGGCGAGGTCCAGCTTGGTGAAGCCGCGCTCCGGGAAGAAGATCTTGTCGGGACTGGACAGCCGTACGGTCCGGCCGCCCGCCTCCAGTTCCACCGCTTCGCCCATGCGAGCCACGGTAGGCCCGCCGTCCGGACATCGCACACCGGGCGACAAGCGGCGTACGAGCGCAGAATCGGAATCATGGATCTGCCGGTGATGCCGCCCGTGAAGCCGATGCTCGCCAAGTCGGTGGCGAGGATTCCGCCGGGCATGCACTACGAGGCGAAGTGGGACGGCTTCCGGGCGATCGTGTTCCGCGACGGCACCGAGGTCGAGCTGGGAAGCCGTACCGGAAAGCCGTTGACCAGGTATTTTCCCGAGCTGGTGGAGGCGTTGAAGGAGCGGGTGCCGGAGCGCTGTGTGCTGGACGGCGAGATCGTGATCGCGCGGGATGGGCGGCTCGACTTCGACGCGCTGACCGAGCGCATCCACCCGGCCGACTCGCGGGTGCGGACGCTGGCCGAGCGGACCCCGGCCTCCTTCGTCGCCTTCGACCTGCTGGCCCTGGCCGACGAGTCGCTCGTGGACGTACCGCTCGCCGACCGCAGGGCGCTCCTCGCCCAGGCGTTGTCGGGTGTGACCGCGCCCGTGCACCTCGCGCCCGCGACCACCGACATCGAGGTGGCGCGGCGGTGGTTCGAGCAGTACGAGGGGGCCGGGCTCGACGGTGTCGTGGCGAAGCCGCTGGATCTGCGCTACCGCCAGGACGAGCGCGCCATGTTCAAGATCAAGCACGAGCGGACGGCGGACGTGGTGGTCGCCGGGTACCGCCTCCACAAGAGCGGCCCCGTGGTGGGTTCGCTCCTGCTCGGTCTCCACGACGGCCAGGGCACCCTGCAGCACGTGGGAGTGTCGGCCGCGTTCACCATGAAGCGGCGCGCCGAGCTGATCGAGGAGTTGGAGCCGCTGCGCATGGACGATCCCGCCGGGCATCCGTGGGCGGCCTGGGCGGAGGAGGCCGCCCATGAGAGCGCCCGGCTGCCGGGGGCGCCGAGCCGCTGGTCGGGCAAGAAGGACCTCTCCTGGGTGCCGCTGCGGCCGGAGCGGGTGGCCGAGGTGGCGTACGACCACATGGAGAACGGCGCGCGCTTCCGGCACACGGCGCGTTTCCGCCGCTGGCGCCCGGACCGCACGCCCGAGAGCTGCACCTACGCACAGCTGGAGGAGCCGGTCCGCTACGACCTCGCGGAGATCCTCGGACCTCCGGACTGAATCCTTCCGGATCTTCGGGTGAGCCGATCGGCCCATTCGACGCGCACAAACACAACCGAGCGGGTATGGCCACCAATGAACTTATAAGCGCACAATCGAAAACACAGACTGGTGGCAACGGTGGGCATGGGACAGAAGGCGCCCCGGCGTCGCGGCGCGAGACGAGCGGCGCTGCTGGCCGCCACGATGACGGCCTCCCTCGCGGTGGGCTGCACGGCGCATCACGGCGGCACTGCCGACGACGGACGCGGACGGAGCCAGTCCCCGACGCAGAGCCCGAGCTCCGGCGGCACGGTCGCCCCCGCCGCCGGCCCGGTGCTCGCGGTGAAGATCGACAATGTGCCCGCGGCCCGGCCGCAGACCGGCCTGGACTCGGCGGACATCGTCTACGCCGAGCAGGTCGAGGGCGGACTGAGCCGGCTGATGGCGGTGTTCGCCACCAAGCTGCCCAAGTCCGTCGGACCGGTGCGCAGTGCCCGCGTGTCCGATCTGGAGCTGCTGCGCCAGTTCGACGACCCGACGCTCGCCTTCTCCGGCGCCCAGCACAAGCTGCTGCCGCTGATCGCCAAGGCCCCGCTGCGGTCCGCGTCGCCCGACGAGGTGGCGAGCGCCTACTACCGGGGGGTCACCAAGTCCGCCCCGCACAACCTCTATCTGCACCCGAACAAGCTGCTCTCGTCCGCACCGGGAGCGGCGGCCCTGACCACCGGTTTCCACTACGGCGCGGCCCCCGCGGGCGGCAGGGCCACGGCCTCCCGCACGGTGCGCTATCCGGCGGCGCGCTTCACCTTCACCTGGTCCGGGTCGCGGCACCGCTGGCTGGTCACCGAGGACGGCACACCCACCGTGACGACCGCCGGCAAGCGGCTGGCCCCGGCGACGGTCGTGATCCAGTACGTGCAGATCCGCAGGTCCGCCTACCACGACGTCCTCGGCAACAACACGCCGTACACCTCGACCGTCGGCTCCGGGAAGGCGGACGTGCTGCGGGACGGCCGTACCTACAGCGTCGACTGGAAGCGGCCGGAGGCGACGGGCGGAACGGAGTTCACCACCTCCGACGGCACGCCCGTGAACTTCGCGAAGGGCCAGGTCTGGGTGGTGTTCGCGAAGGCCTGACGGCGGCGGCCCGGGGGTCAGCGGTGGGCGGCGAGGGGCTCCGTGGGGTTGCGGAGTCCCTCGGCCGCGTCCGAGACCCGTTGGATGAGGTCGAGGAAGACGCCCTGTTCCTCGGCGGAGAGGGGGGCCAGGAAGACCTGGTTCATCCGAGCGGTGCGGACGGCGAGCTTGCGGTGGACGCGGCGGCCGTCGTCGGTCAGGCAGAGCACGAAACGGCGGCCGTCGCGCGCGTCACGTACCTTGTCGAGGAGACCGCGGTTGCTCAGCCGGCTGATCACCTCGGCGACGGTGGACCGGTCCAGGCCCACCCGCTCGCCCGCCGTGCGCTGGTCGAGCCCCGGTTCCTCGACGAGCGCGTTGAGCACGGCGAACTGCGGCGAGGTGATCTCCTCCGAGACCATCGCGTTCCACAGCAGATAGTGCGCCTGCTGGAGCCGCCGGGCGAGGTGCCCGGGGTGAATGGTGAGGTCCACCGCGCCCATGTGCCCTCCCGAAGTCATATTCGTCCGTGCACTGAACGATACCCGGGAACCCTGGGGCCGAGTCCAGGCCTGCACACCGAGCCGACCTGTGACTTCTCCCAGGTCTTGACGCGAGGGCCCCGCAGTGACAGCGTGAAGGAAACTTCACCGAAATGCTCAGTGCCCTGATGAACTGCGGAACCGCACACGCTACGGAAACCGCGTGGACCGCTGACCGGGCGCTCGGACGGGACGGAGCTTCACGGATGGACAAGGTGGTCGCCACAGCCCTGGAGGCAGTGGCCGATGTGCCGGACGGAGCGACACTGGCCGTCGGCGGCTTCGGGCTGAGCGGTGTACCGAACGTGCTGATCCAGGCGCTGTACGAGCGCGGAGTCGGCTCGCTGGGCGTGGTGTCCAACAACTGCGGGGCACTGGAGTCCGGCCTCGCCGTGCTGCTGGCCGCCGGCCGGATCGCCCGGGTGACCGGCTCCTACATCGGCGCCAACAAGGAGTTCGCCCGCCAGTACCTGGCCGGGGAACTGGAGGTCGAGCTGATCCCCCAGGGCACCCTCGCGGAGCGGCTGCGCGCGGGCGGGGCCGGCATCCCCGCCTTCTACACCCCTGCGGGGGTCGGCACCCAGGTCGCCGAGGGCGGACTGCCCTGGCGCTACGACGGCTCCGGCGGCGTCTCGCTCGCCTCGCCGCCGAAGGAGGTGCGGGACTTCGACGGCACCGAGTACGTGCTGGAGCGCGGCATCCGCACCGACTTCGCCCTGGTGCGGGCCGCCAAGGGCGACCGGCACGGGAACCTGGTCTTCAACAAGTCGACCCGCAACTTCAACCCCCTCGCGGCCATGGCGGGCCGGGTGACGATCGCCGAGGTCGAGGAGCTGGTGGAGCCCGGCCAGATCGACCCGGACGCGGTGCATCTGCCGGGGATCTTCGTGCAGCGGGTGGTGGCCCTCACCCCCGAACAGGCCGCCGACAAGCGGATCGAGCAGCGGACAGTGACGGTGAGCAGCTGATGGCCTGGACCCGCGAACAGATGGCGGCCCGCGCGGCAAGCGAACTCGCAGACGGGCAGTACGTCAATCTCGGCATCGGACTGCCGACCCTGATCCCCAACTACCTCCCGCCCGGCGTCGAGGTGATCCTCGAATCCGAGAACGGCATCCTCGGCACCGGCCCGTATCCGACCGAGGACGAGGTCGACCCGGATCTGATCAACGCGGGCAAGGAGACCGTGACGGTCCTGCCGGGCGCCTCTTTCTTCGACTCCTCGCTCTCCTTCGGGATGATCCGGGGCGGTCACATAGACGTCGCGGTGCTGGGCGCGATGCAGGTCTCGGCCGGGGGCGACCTCGCGAACTGGGCGATCCCCGGCAAGCTGATCACCGGGATCGGCGGGGCGATGGACCTCGTCCACGGCGCCCGCACGGTCATCGTCGTCATGACCCATGTCGCCAAGGACGGCTCCCCGAAGATCCTCAAGGAGTGCGCCCTGCCGCTCACCGGCAAGGCGTGCGTGAACCGGGTCATCACCGATCTCGGCGTGCTCGACGTGACACCCGAGGGGCTGGTGCTCACCGAGACCGCGCCCGGTGTGACCGTCGAGGAGATCGTCGCCAGGACCGACGCCGAACTGACCGTCACGGAGGGCCTGTTGTGAACACCGTCTACATCGTCGACGCCGTCCGCACCCCGTTCGGCAAATACGGCGGAGGCCTCGCCTCGGTCCGCCCCGACGACCTGGCGGCCCACGCCCTCCGCGAACTCCTCGCCCGCACCCCGGACTTGGACCCGGCCCGCATCGAGGACGTGTACTTCGGCAACGCCAACGGCGCCGGGGAGGAGAACCGCGACGTGGCCCGCATGGCCGGCCTCCTCGCCGGCCTGCCCACGTCCGTGCCGGGCGTGACCGTCAACCGGCTGTGCGCCTCCGGCCTGGAGGCGGTGATCCAGGCGGCCCGCGCCATCGCGGTCGGGGACGCCTCGATCGCCGTGGCGGGCGGGGTGGAGTCGATGACCCGCGCACCGTACGTCCTGCCCAAGTCGGACCGCCCCTTCCCGGCCGGGCACACCGAGCTGTACTCGACCACGCTCGGCTGGCGCATGGTCAACCCGGCCATGAACCCGCAGTGGACCATCCCGCTCGGCGAGAGCGCGGAACTGATCGCCGACAAGCACAAGATCAGCCGCGAGCAGCAGGACGAGTTCGCGCTCGGCAGCCACCGGAAGGCGGCCGACGCGCAGGCCGCGGGCCTCTTCGACGGCGAGATCGCCGCCGTCCCGATTCCGCAGCGCAAGGGCGACCCGGTCGCCTTCGCCGCCGACGAATGCGTACGGCCGGACGCCTCCCTGACGGCGATGGCCAGGCTCAAGCCCTCGTTCCGGACGGGGAGCGAAGCGAGATGGGGGTCCCCCCGGCCGAAGGCCGGGGGAGGCACGGTCACGGCGGGCAACGCCTCGCCGCTCAACGACGGTGCCGCCGCCCTGCTGCTGACCGACGAGGAGGGCCTCAGGGCCACCGGCCGTCAGCCCCTGGCCCGGGTCTCGGCGACCGGTGTGCACGCGCTCGACCCGGACTACTTCGGACTCGCCCCCGTCGAGGCCGTCAACCGCGCACTCGCCAAGGCGGGCAAGGGATTTGACGACCTGTCAGTCCTCGAACTCAACGAGGCCTTCGCCGCCCAGGTCCTCGGATGTGTCGCCGAATGGCCCGAGTTCGACCCCGCGATCCTCAACCCCCAGGGTGGTGCCATCGCGTTGGGCCACCCCCTCGGCGCCTCCGGTGCCCGCCTCGCCGGCACCGTCGCCCACCAACTCGCCCGCAAGGGCTCGGGAGTCGGTGTCGCCACCCTCTGCATCGGCGTGGGCCAGGGCCTCGCCCTCGTCCTCGAACGGTAGGAACCCCCATGGCTCTCACCCAGCACGACATAGACCTCGAAATAGCGGCCGAGCACGCGACGTACGAGAAGCGGCTCACGGACGGCGCCCCGGTCGAGCACCACCCGCGCCGCGACTACGCCCCCTACCGCTCCTCGCTGCTCCGCCACCCGAAACAGCCGCCGGTCACCATCGACGTCTCGAAGGACCCGGAGCTGGTGGAACTCGCCTCCCCCGCCTTCGGCGAACGGGACATCACCGAGATCGACAACGACCTGACCCGGCAGCACGACGGGGAGCCGATCGGTGAACGGATCACCGTCTCCGGGCGGCTGTTGGACCGGTCCGGACGGCCGATCCGCGGCCAGCTGGTCGAGATCTGGCAGGCCAACTCGGCCGGCCGCTACGCGCACCAGCGCGAGCAGCACGACGCCCCGCTGGACCCCAACTTCACCGGCGTCGGCCGCACGTTGACCGACGACGAGGGCGGATACCACTTCACGACGATCCAGCCGGGCCCCTACCCCTGGCGCAACCACCTCAACGCCTGGCGTCCGGCGCACATCCACTTCTCGATGTTCGGCACGGCGTTCACCCAACGGCTCGTGACGCAGATGTACTTCCCGAGCGATCCGCTGTTCCCCTACGACCCGATCATCCAGTCGGTGACGGACGACGCGGCCCGGCAGCGCCTCGTCGCGACCTACGACCACAGCCTGTCCGTGCCCGAGTTCTCGATGGGCTACCACTGGGACATCGTGCTCGACGGCCCGCACGCCACCTGGATCGAAGAAGGACGCTGACCCGCCATGACGAAGATCGACACGAGCCGCCCGGAGTCCGTGCTGCCGACCCCGTCGCACACGGTCGGCCCCTTCTACGGCTACGCGCTCCCGTTCCCCGGCGGCGGCGACATCGCACCGGTCGGCCACCCGGACACGATCACCGTCCAGGGGTACGTCTACGACGGCGAGGGCAATCCGCTGCCCGACGCCTTCGTGGAGCTGTGGGGTCCCGACCCCGACGGCAACGTCTCCACGACCGACGGTTCCATCCGGCGCGACCCGGCGAGCGGCGGCTATCTCGGCCGCAACGGCGTGGAGTTCACCGGCTGGGGCCGCATCCAGACCGACGCCAACGGCCACTGGTACGCACGGACACTGCGACCGGGCGCCCGCGGGCTCAGCGCCCCGTACCTCAGCGCGTGCGTCTTCGCGCGCGGGCTGCTGGTGCACCTCTTCACCCGGATCTACCTCCCGGGCGACGAGGCCGCGCTCGCCGGAGACCCGCTGCTGTCCGGGCTGGACCCGGCGCGGCGCGACACGCTGATCGCCCGGGACGACGGCCGGGGCACCTACCGTTTCGACATCCGCCTTCAGGGCGAAGGCGAAACGGTCTTCCTGGAGTTCCAGTGACTTTTGCCGACCCGTCGGACACCGGCCTGCTCGCCCCCGGGTGGGCCGGCTCCCCCGCCGCGTCCGCGACGAGCGACACCGCGTACCTACGGGCCCTGCTCGACGCGGAGGCCGCGCTCACCCGCGCCCAGGCCACTCTGGGGCTCGCCCCCGCCGAGGCCGCGACGGCGGTGACGGCCGCGACCGACGTGGACCACTTCGACGTACGGTCCCTCGCGGAGCGCGCACGCGGCGGCGGCAACCCGGTGATCCCGCTGGTCGCCGACCTGACGAAGGCGGTCGGCGCGGAGTACGGCCCCTACGTCCACCGGGGCGCGACCAGCCAGGACATCATGGACACGGCGACGATGCTGGTCGCCGCCCGCACCCTGGACCTGGTGCTGGCCGACCTCACGCGTACGGAGGTCGCGCTGGCGGGGCTGGCCGCCGCCCACCGCGACACCGCGCTGCCGGGCCGGACCCTGACTCAGCACGCCGTACCGACGACCTTCGGGCTGAAGGCCGCCGGATGGCGGTCGCTGGTGCTCGACGCACGGGACCGGGTGCGGGTCGTACGGAGTGCGCTGCCCGTCCAACTCGGGGGTGCGGCGGGCACGTTGGCGGCCTTCGTCGCATACGGCGCCGAGGACCCGCTCGCTCTTCCGGACGCATACGCCCGTGAACTCGGGCTGACCGCACCGCCGTTGCCCTGGCACACACTGCGAGCCCCGATCGCCGACCTCGCCGGGTGCCTGGCCTTCGCGGCGGGGGCGCTGGGCAAGCTCGCCGCCGATGTCCTCGTCCTCGGCCGCACCGAGATCGCCGAGGTCTCGGAGGGCAGCGGCGGGGGTTCGTCGGCCATGCCGCACAAGGCGAATCCCGTACGGTCCACACTGATCGCCGCCGCCGCGCGGCAGGCGCCGCAGCTCGCGGCCGTCCTCTACGGCTCTCTGGTCGCCGAGGACGAGCGGCCGGCCGGGGCCTGGCACGCCGAGTGGGAGCCGTTGCGCGCGTTGCTGCGGCTGGTCGGCGGTGCGGCCCGCGACGCCGTCGAACTGGCCGAGGGGCTGCGGGTGCATCCCGACGTGATGCGTGAACACCTCGATGCCACCCACGGGTTGATCGTCTCCGAGCGGCTGTCCGCCGAACTGGCGCCGCTGCTCGGCCGGTCCCGGGCGAAGGAGCTGCTCACGGAGGCCGCCCGGCGGACCTACGCGGAGAACCGCACCTTGGCCGAACTGCTGACCGAGGAGCCCGAGTTGAAGGACCTCGACCTCTCCGCACTCACCGACCCCGCCCGCTACACGGGTTCCGCCGGAGCCCTCACCGACCGTGCGCTGGAGCGACGTTGACCGAGAAGCTGCTCAACTTCCGTGCCGAGGGGCCCGCTTCCGCTCCCCCGCTGCTGCTCGGCCCCTCGCTGGGTACGTCGTACGCGCTCTGGGACAAGGTCGCGCCCGAACTGTCCATCACCCACCGGGTGATCCGCTGGGACCTGCCGGGACACGGAGGTTCGGCACCGGATCTGATCGGCCCCGGGGCGACCGTCGGCGACCTCGCAGACCTGGTGCTCGCGCTCACCGACTCGCTCGGGATCGGGCAATTCGCCTACGCGGGCGTGTCGTTGGGCGGTGCGGTCGGTCTGCATCTCGCGGTGGAACACCCCGAGCGGGTGTCGTCGCTGGCCGTCATCTGCTCCTCCGCGCACTTCAACGGTGCGAAGCCGTGGGAGGAACGGGCCGCGCGCGTACGGAGCGAGGGGCTGGGCTGGCTGGCCGAGAACGCGAACTCCCGTTGGTTCACGCCCGGGTTCACCGTGCCGGAGCTGGTGGCCGACCAGCGGGCCGCCGACCCGGCCGCGTACGCCGCGTGCTGTGACGCGCTGGCCGCGTACGACCTGCGGTCACGGCTCTCCGGGGTCGGCGCGCGCACGCTGGCGATCGCCGGGCGCGAGGACCCGGCGACGCCGCCGGCGCATCTGCGCGAAATCGCCGACGCGGTGCCGGGCGCGGCCCTGGTCGAGATCCCGGGGGCCTCGCATCTGGCGCCCGCGCAGTGCCCGGAGGCCGTCCTCACGGCGCTGCGCGCGCACCTGGACGGGGGTGCGGGGCGCGGGATGGCGGTACGGCGTGAGGTGCTCGGCGACGAGCACGTGGACCGGGCGCAGGCTCGGCAGACACCGTTCACCGCGCGCTTCCAGGACTTCATCTCGCGGTACGCGTGGGGGGAGATCTGGACCGACACGACGTTGTCGCGGCGCGAGCGGAGCATGGTCACGCTGACCGCGTTGGTTGCGCACGGGCATTACGACGAACTGGCGATGCATGTGCGGGCGGCTCGGCGTAATGGGCTGACCGCGGAGGAGATCGGCGCGGTGCTGTTGCAGAGTGCGGTGTATTGCGGGGTGCCTGCGGCGAATTCGGCGTTCGCCGTGGCTCAGCGGGTGTTGGAGGAGGACGGCGACTAAGGGGGTGGGGGCTGGCGTTGTGGGTCGGGTGCGGCTGCGTCGTGGCTGGTCGCGCAGTTCCCCGCGCCCCTTGACACCACAGGCCAGCTCAAAAGCACAGGCCGGCTGAGGTTTTGGGGCGCGCGAGGGCCTCCGCGGCCCTCAAAAACACGGGCCCGCCCAAGTCTTCAGGCGCGCGAGGACCTCCGCAGTTCTCAATAGCGCAGGCCCGCCCAAGTCTTCAGGGGCGCGGGGAACTGCGCGACCAGCCCCCACCGGCCCGCAGCCGAAGAACGACTCAACGCAACCCCCTCCCCGTCTCCAACACCTCCCGCGCCTGCGCCGCCAAACCGTCCGCCCCGCACGAACGCGCCAGTGTCAGACCCCTGTTGATCTCAGCCACGGACCGCGCGGCGATCCCGTACTCCACCCGCGCCGCCGCATGCTCGTACTGGCAGGGCGAGGACTCCAGGTACGCGACAGCCTGCGCAGCAAGCCGTACCGCGCGCTGACCCGTTTCCAGTGCGGCAGCGCACCGCAGGGCCTCGCCGATGGCGGTGTCCGTGCCGAAGCGTTCGGCGCGGCGGCGGGCGTCGGAGGCGAGCTGGGCGGCGCGGGTCGGGTCCTCGACGGCGAGGGCCCGGGCGAGGTCGACGGCCCACGGGACGAGGACCGGGTTGTGATGGCCGCGTACGCTCGCTGCCTTCGCGGCCTCTTCCAGTTCGTTGATGCCGTCCTTGGTCCGGCCGACGGCGATCAGCAGCCTGCCGCGCACACAGCGCGGGTCGGGCAGCACGATGGTGGACGGGTACGGCGGTGCGAAGCCGTACTGTTCGGCGATCGCCCAGGCCTCCTCGACATGGCCGCGGGCGAGCAGCGTGTCGACCAGGTTGCAGGTCGCCGACCAGTACAGGGGCAGTCCGCGGCCGACGCGCTCGGCCAGCCGCAGGGACTCGCGCAGCGAGATCTCCGCCTCCCGGAGCCGGCCGCGCCTGCGCAGGCCGAGGCCGAGATAGGCGTGCGCCAGGGAGAGGTGGCCGCCGCTCCAGCCCGCCGTCTCGTAGGCGCGCAGCGCTTCGTTGTACAGGCTCTCCGCGCGGTCCAGGCGGTCCGTGTAGGCGTAGGCGCTGGCCAGCATCATGAGGATTTCGAGGCCCCACTCGGTGTCGGTCCAGCCGAGGCCCGGGGCGAGCCGTCCGTTGACGAGGGCGCGGTCGCAGACCTCGACGACCTCTTCGGCGTTCTCGCCGTGGGTCATGGCGTCGAAGCCGCGCAGGATGAGCAGGGCACGCTCGGAGTTGTCGCGGCCGGTGCAGGTGGCGGCGAGTTCGGCGAGCCGCTCGGAGCGTCCCGGGGAGGTGCCCTCGCCCGCGTGGATGCCCTCCCACATGTACTGCACGGCCTGCAGCCGCATCCGGGCGGCGCCCGGTTCGTGCCGGGCGGCCTCCGCCTCGACGGTGCGGACGGCCTCCTCCAGCTGGTCGTTGTGGGTCAGCGCCTGGGACAGCCGGAAGACGGCGTCCACACGCGCGTGGCCGTCCAGGCCCGGCATGGCGAGGGCGCTCTGGATGTGGCCGATGGTGGTGGCGGGCGCGGTGAGCAGGGTGGCGCAGCCCAGTTCGTAGAGCACGCTCGCGTGGGTCTCGGCGAGCGGCGGCTCCACCAGGGCACGCTCCAGACAGCGGCGGGCGGCGTCGGGGGCGCCGATGGAGAGGTGTTCCCTGGCCGCCTCGCGCAGCTGCTCGACGAGTTCCTGGTCCTCCTCCGGGTGCACCTGGAGGAGGTGCCGTGAGGCGGCCGCGGCGCCGCGTCCGGAGTCGGTGACGACCTGGGCGGCGATGCCGTGCATGGCGGTACGCCAGCCGCCCGGGATGGAGTCGTAGACGGCGCTGGCGATCAGTGGGTGGACGAACTCCAGCTCGCCGGCGTCGGCCTGGGAGGTGGCGGGGTCGGGGGCGGTGAGGATGCGTTCGCTGCGGAGCAGTTCGGCGCAGCGGTCCGCCTCGTCGCCGGTGATGGTGGCGAGGCGGGCGACCAGTTTCACGGAGATGCCGGTGCCGAGGATGGCGGCGGCCCAGGCGAACCGGGTGGCCTCGGTGCCCAGGCCGTCGAGGCGGGCGACGAGTCCGCCGCCGCGCGAGGAGCGGTTCAGGGCGCGCAGTTCGGCGGCCGAGGCCTCGACCGGGGCGAGTTGGCTGTCCTGGACCTTGGCGAGGAGTTCGACGGTCTCGTACGGGTTGCCGCCGGTGACCGCCCACACCTCGCGGCAGAACGCGTCGTCGGCGTGCGGGCCGAGGGTGGCGCGGGTGAGGCCGGCGGCAGCCTTCGGGGTCAGGGCGCTGAGCTGGGCGACGGGGTGGCCGGTGAGGGCGGCGATCGCGTTGAGATACCGGCCGCGCTCGCCGGTGACCTCGTCGGGCCTGCGGGCGACCACGACGAGGACGGAGAGGTCGTCGAGGCGCTCGGCGAACGCGGCGAGCCAGCGCAGGGTCTCCTGGTCGGCCCAGTGGGCGTCGTCGATCAGCAGGACGAGGGGCCACTCGCGTTTGGCGAGCCTGCGTACGGCGGCGACGAGGCCGTCGCACACGCCCTGCGGGTCGGCCTGCCGCTCGCCGGGTTCGGCGATGCCCAGGGCGGGGCCCGCGATGTCGTACCAGTCGCCGAGGTACTCGCGCGCCTCCTCTGGCATCAGGGAGAGCAGGGCGGGCTGCAGCAGCTGCCGTACGACGTTGAAGGGGACGGACTTGAGGGTCTCGCCGCCGCGGGCCTGCCAGACCACGCAGTTGCGCTCCTCGGCGATGCGGCGGGTCTCCGCGAGGAGCGCGGTCTTGCCGAATCCCGCCTCGCCCCGGACGACCAGCAGACTGCCCGAGGACGACTGGTCCGCGCACAGGGCGTCGATCGCCTCCACGACACCGGCGACCTCTTCGTCGCGCTCCCACAGGGAGGCCGAGGTGGCCTCCGGGGGCCGGTCCTCCGTCATCCCGATTCCTCCCCGGGTAGGCCGAACGACGTACAGACATCGAGCGTAGCCGCCCGGCTGCCGCAACGGAGGGCGGTCCGGGCAGCTGTTGCCTTATCGGGTGACGGCGGGGTACGTGGGCGTGACGAGCAGTCAGAAGGGGTCGAAATAAAGCCACTTTCGATCAATCACGTAACAGCGTGAACAGGTGTGCCGCACTGTGCACCGACGGCGCCGGACGCGGCAGGTGAGGGCCGGGCTCGCGATCGTCGGCGGCGCTGTGACGCCATCACGGCCGGATCCTCTCATCCCGCTTTCACCGACGCCTCATACGGTGGGGACATGACGCAGGTGACTCCCCCCGGGTGGTACCCCGATCCCGGGCAGACGAATGACGGTCCCGCCACCGAGCGCTGGTGGGACGGCAAGGCATGGACGGACCGGACCCGCCCGGCCGGGTCGGCCGCCGAATGGGGACCCCCGACCGAGCCGCCGTTCCCCGGGGCGTACCCGGCCCATCCCGCGCAGCCCCCGGCCGCGCCGCACCGCAATCTGCGCACCGGCATAGCCGTGGCGGTGGCCGTCGCGGTGCTGACGGCCATCGGTGTCGGTGCCTACGCGCTGTCCGGCAGCGGGAACGGCAACCAGGCCGGCACCCAGCAGGCGCCGAACGGGCAGGGCGGCTTCGGCGGCCAGGGCGGCCCCGAGGGACAGGGCGGTACGGGCGGGCAGGGCAATCCCTTCGGCGGATCCGGCGGGACGGGTGGGTCCGGTGGTACGGGTGGTGCGACGCCCGCGCCCAGCCAGTCCGCGCAGCCGAAGGTCGAGGCCGGCGGCACGGTGACCGACTCGCTCGACGGCATCAGCTTCACCGTGCCGTCCGACTGGTACGGCCAGGTCATCGAGGTCGGCGCGCAGGTCACGTCGAACACCTCGTACAAGTGCCCCGGCAACACCGCACAGACGTGCACGAACGGCGGGGCCTACTCGGCGCCCGCGGTGGTCCTGGGCACGAAGGGCACCACGGCCGAGGAGGTCGCGAAGGCGGACATCGCCGCCAACGCCAAGGAGTCCTACGGCGGTACGACCTACGGCAGCATCACCTCGCACGAGGTGCTGGCGTCCAAGGCCGTCACCGTCGCCGGGCAGAAGGGCTACCTGGTGCGCTGGAAGGCCATCACCAGCAAGGGCGCGGACGGCTATGTCGAGTCGCTCGCGTTCCCCTCGCCCGCGAGCACCGGCCAGATGGTCGTGGTCCGCTTCGGCGTCGACGTCGGCCAGAAGGAGTCCGTGATCGACGAGATCACCGCGGGCATCAAGGTGGCCTCGGGCGGCGGCGACGGCCAGACGATCTGATCCCGTCGCGCCCCGGCACACAGTCGGCCGGATGGGGCGCCTCTCCGCTCAAGAGGAACCCCACCCGGCCGGGGGGTGCGCGCCGCCCCCGTCCCCACGGTGCGGCGCGGCCAGGTCACCGTCCAGTCATCCCATGGACGGCGGCCTGATTCTCAGGGCGACCCGGACAGGCCCAGTGCGGGCAGCACCGCGGCCTCCACGAATCTCACCAGGTAGTCGGGGTCGGCGTAGCAGCCCTCCAGGACGGGGCGGGCCCGCAGGACGCCGAAGATCTGGGCGGGGACGTACGGCAGCGCCGGGTGGTCGGCCGGGATCTCGCCGCGTTCCACACCGCGGCGCAGGATGTCCTCCAGCGCGGTGATCTCGGGGTGGACGAGCGCCTCGCGCAGTGCCTGGGCGAGTTCGCTGTCCTGGGTGACGGCGTGGCCGAGGGCCGCGACGAGTTTGGTGTCCTTCGCCGACCAGGCGCCCGCGGCCCGCGCGGCCTGGCGCAGGTCCTCCGCGAGGGAGCCGGTGTCGATGCCGGTGAAGTGTGCCCGGCGGTTGGCGCGCAGCGCGGCGGCGACGAACTGGGGCTTGGTCCCCCACTGCCGGTACAGCGTGGACTTGCTGCACCGGGTGCTGCTGGCGACGCCCTCCATGCTGACGGAGTCGTAGCCGCATTCTCTGATCTGGTCGAGCACGGCGTCGAAGAACTCCCGCTCACGCTCGGGCGTGATCTTGGAGCGGCGCGAGGCGGCGACCGTGTCCGGTGCGTCCTCAGCCTGCGACGTCATGGCTCTTCTCCTCACTCGGCCCGCGGACCCGGGGTGGGGTCCGCTCTCCAGTGTGTCTCGTTTCGCTATCGATACGCCAGTGTACCGGTACTCCACCGTATCGGTACCATCTCGTATCGGTACACTGGCGTATCGGAACGGACTCGTACCGATGAGTTCGGTCCGCCGGAAGGGTCACAAGCCCTGCCAGCACCACCACACGCACCACCGTCAGCGAAGGGGCCGGGGGATGAATGCCCGCACCGAGCCTGCAGAGAAGGGGACCAGCGCGATAGCGCGGCCCCCGCTCGTCCGTGAGCTCCTGCTCGTCGCAGGGCTCTTCCTCGTCTACAAGTTCGGCCGCCAGCTGGCGACGGGCCACACCACCGAGGCACTGCACAACGCCCGCCACGTGTGGGACCTGGAACGGACCCTGCATCTCCCGAACGAGGGCTCGGTGCAGTCGGTGCTGCTGCACAGCGACACCCTCGTGCACCTCGCGAACACCTTCTACGCGACCGTCCACTTCCCGGCCACCGTGGCCTTCCTGGTCTGGCTGTACCTGCGGCGCCCCGCGCACTACGTCTGGGCCCGCCGGGTCCTGGCGACGGTCACCTCGGCCGCCCTGGTCCTGCCCTTCGTGTTCCCGCTGGCGCCCCCGCGCATGCTGGCCGCGACCGGCCTGGTCGACACCGCGAAGGTCTACGGCCCCTCGGTGTACGGCCCGCCGACCAGCGACCACCTCTCGAACCAGTTCGCGGCGATGCCCTCGCTGCACTTCGGCTGGGCCCTGATGGTCGCGATCGGCCTGATCGTCGCGACCCGGTCCCGGTGGCGCTGGCTGTGGCTGCTGCATCCGCTGGTCACCCTGACGGTGATCGTGGGCACGGCGAACCACTACTGGCTCGACGCGATCGTCGCCACCGCCATGCTCGGCATCGCCCTCGCGCTGATCCACCCGCCGCACCGCACGGCGACCACGGCCGGCCGCGGTCAGTCGGAGCTCGCCCCGGAGAAGCAGCCGGTCCTCGTCGGAGCCGGCCGATGAACGCCACCCTCGTCGCTGTCGTCCTCTCCCTGTTCTCGGCCGTCGCCTACGCGGCCGCCGCCGTGGCGCAGGAACGGCTGGCGTCCCGCAACTCCGACGCGGGCATGCTGCGGCTGCTCGCCACCGGTTCCTGGTGGTGGACGGTCGTCCTGAACGCGTCGGCCGCGCTGCTGCACGTCGTGGCCCTCAAGTACGGTCCGCTGACCGTCGTACAGCCGCTGGGCGCGCTCACCCTGGTCGCCGCGGTGCCGATGGGCGCGCGGGTGGCCGGGCGGCGGGTCAGCGCGAGCGAATGGCGGGGCACCGCGCTCACCCTGCTCGGCCTGTCGGCCCTGCTGGTGACGGCGTCCGGGCCCCAGCCCGACCAAGTCCTCACCGTTCCGCAGGCGTTGGCGGTCGCGGGCGCGACGTCCGCGCTGATCGGCCTGCTGGCCCGGCGCGGCACGAAGCCCGGTCTACGGCATGCCTCCGCGTCCGGTGTCGCCTCGGGTGTCGCCTCCGCGCTCACGCAGACCGTGACGGTCGCGGCGACGGACCGCTCGGGTCCGCTGCTGAGCATGCAGGTGGTCGGAGTCGCCCTGCTGGTCGCGGTGTTCGCGGCGGGCGGGCTGCTGCTGTCGCAGACCGCCTACCGGGGCGGCCTCGGTGCCCCGCTCGCGGTGGTGACCCTGGCGAACCCGGTGGCCGCCGCCGCGATCGGCCTGGCCCTGCTCGGCGAACGCCTCCAGGGCGGCGCGGCCGGCATCCTCCTCGCGCTGACGGGGGCCGCACTCGCGTCGTGGGGTGTGGTGCTGCTGACCCGGGTGACCCCGCTGGTGCCGCTGCCGAACGAGTACGGCGACCACGATCATCCCGTGGCCGCCGTGCTGGCGCTGGAGCCCGAATCGGCTTCCCTGGAACCGGCGTTGATGCCCCGGCAGCCGGGCCGGCGGTCCGAGCCGGGGCATCTCACCGCGCTGTGACCGGGATCAGCCGAGGCCCCGCGAGTCCTGCTTGAGGGCGGTGTCGACGGTCAGCGCCGTCGCCACCACCAGGCTCAGCAGCGGCTCGGGCAGCTGGTAGTGGATCTGCAGGACGTAGTTGTCCGCGGTGGTGAACATCGTCTTGGCGAGGCCTTCCCAGGTCTTGGTGATCCGGGCGACCTCGTTGTCCGCGTGGTCGACGATGGCGAAGTTCCAGGCCCGCCAGTTCTCCGCCTTGATCGCGCCGATCTGCTGGCCGTTCACCATCAGCCCGAAGTTGATCTTCCCGATCATGTTCTGCTGGACGATCTCGCCCACCGGCGAGCCGTCCGGGCGGGACACGATCACCCGGGACTTCATGAGCTTCGCGGGCCGGGTCAGCACCAACTGCGGCTGCCCGTGGGCGTCCCGGATCTCCAGCCGGTGCGTCATGAACTGGTCGAGGCTGGAGACGAAGCGTATGGCCTTCTTCAGCGCGCTCTGGCCTATCTCGGTGACGGTGCCGAGCAGATTGCCGTTCTGATCCATGACCTTGTACTCGTTGGTCAGCTCGATCAGCTTGGCCTTCTGGTTCACCACGAGGACCGGCTCGGTGAACAGACTGCCGCCGCCGGGGCCGCCACCGGCGACCCCGGCCTGCTGCTGCACCTGTTGCCGCACCCGCGGGTCCGGCCCCGCCTGCTGCTGGGGCACCGACTGCTGCTGCGGCTGCGCCTGCTGGTCGGCGTTGGTGTGCTCGGTCCACTTCGCGCCGTCCCAGTAACGGAGGGTCTGGGGCGCTCCGTGCGGATCCGGGTACCAGCCTGCAGGTGTGTTCGAATGCGTGGTCACCGGGGCACACTACCGCGAGTGCCCCGGAATACAACCGGCCTTACGACAGTGCTCATACCCGCCCGATCGCCGGGTCGCTGACCCCCGGGCGGCCGTTCTCGACATGTCCGGCGAATCGCCGCAGGAAGCCCGCATCGCCGTCCGAGGTGACCGTCAGGTCGTACCACCGCCTGCTCGCGCCGAGGTCGACGGTGTGCCGGACGGTGGCGCCCGCCCGCACCTTCACGGTCCACGTCTTGCCGCCGTAGCCGTTGACGACCCTCAACTGGACTGTGCCCGAGCCCTTGTTGGTGAAGGTCAGCTCGACGTCGTCGCCGCAGTCGCGGGCGGTGACCTCGGGTCCGGCGCTCTTGCCGGGGCCCTTGAAGACGCGCAGGAAGCCGTTCGGGCCGTGCACGGTGAGCTCGTACGAGCCGCTGGAGTAGGCCGAGTTCCAGGTGTCCGAGACGGTCTTGCCCGCCTCGGTGGTGTAACTCCAGGGCCCGTCCGTGCGGTTGCCGGAGGTGACCAGGAAGTTGGCGCCGGCCTTCGCGCCGGAGGCGAAGGCGAGCGTGAACTTCCCGGCCGCCGGGTCCGCCGAACCGTCCACCACGGACGCGTACTTGAGCGGCCGGGCCGGGCGCAGTCCGCGCTCCTGCTTCGGCAGCACGGGGTTGGCGGGCGGGGTCGGCACATAGTCGGGGTGGCGGTTCTTGTCCGGCGGCCGGTAGCCGTCGGTGTCCGGGAGCGGGACCCTCTTGACGTCCTTGCGGGAGAAGTCGAAGGCGGTGGTCAGGTCGCCGCAGATCGCGCGCCGCCACGGCGAGATGTTGGGCTCGTGGACGCCGAAGCGGCGCTCCATGAACCGGATGACCGAGGTGTGGTCGAAGGTCTCCGAGCAGACGTAACCGCCCTTGCTCCAGGGCGAGACGACGATCATCGGGACGCGCTGGCCGAGGCCGTAGGGACCGGCGGGGTGGCTGGCGTTGCCCGCGAAGAGGTCGGGGCCGACGTCGACGGTCGACTTGCCCTGCGCGGCCGAGCCCGGCGCGAACGGCGGCACCAGGTGGTCGAAGAAGCCGTCGTTCTCGTCGTACGTGATGAACAGGGCGGTCTTCGCCCACACCTTGGGGTCGGAGGTCAGCGCGTCCAGGACCTGCGAGACGTACCAGGCGCCGTAGTTCGCGGGCCAGTTGGGGTGCTCGGTGAAGGCCTCGGGGGCGACGACCCAGGAGATCTTCGGCAGCTTGCCGCCCTTGACGTCGGCCTTCAGCCGGTCGAAGAAGCCCTCGCCCTTGGTGGCGTCGGTGCCGGTGCGGGCCTTGTCGTAGAGCGGGTCGCCGGGCCGGGCGTTCTGGAACTGCTTGAAGTAGAGCAGCGAGTTGTCGCCGTAGTTGCCGCGGTAGGCGTCCTGGATCCAGCCCCAGCCGCCGGCCGCGTCGAGGCCGTCGCCGACGTCCTGGTAGATCTTCCAGGAGACGCCCGCCTTTTCGAGCCGCTCGGGGTACGTCGTCCAGCTGTAGCCGGCCTCGTCGTTGCCGAGGACGGGGCCGCCGCCGGTGCCGTCGTTGCCCGTGTAACCCGTCCACATGTAGTAGCGGTTGGGGTCCGTGGAGCCGATGAACGAGCAGTGGTAGGCGTCGCAGATGGTGAAGGAGTCGGCGAGCGCGTAGTGGAACGGGATGTCCTCGCGGGTCAGGTACGCCATCGTCGTGGAGCCCTTGGACGGCACCCACTTGTCGTACTTGCCGCCGTCGAACGCGGCGTGCCCGTCGTTCCAGCCGTGCGGGAGGTCCTGGATGAACTGCAGGCCCAGGTCGTCGGCCTCGGGGCGGAACGGGAGGATGTCCTTCGTGCCGTCCGACTGGTACCAGACCGGTTTGCCGTCCTGCCGGGTCACGACCGGACGCGGGTCGCCGAAGCCCCGGACGCCTCTGAGCGAACCGAAGTAGTGGTCGAAGGACCGGTTCTCCTGCATCAGGACGACGATGTGCTCGACGTCCTCGATGCTCCCGGAGCGGTGGTTCGCGGGGAGCGCGGCGGCACGCTCGATGCTGTTGGACAGCGCGGTGAACGCCGTCGTGGCACCCGCGAGTTGCAGAAAGCGACGCCGGTTGACTTCGGACATGGGTGAGGCACCTCTCATCCTGACGCGCGGCCGGCCGGAACATGGCGAAATGCGCGCGGTGCGAGTGTTCCAAGAGCAACAAACGTCAGGGAAGGGTCCGGTGGCGCTCATGTGAATCTCGTCCGTACGTGCGGGGGGCGAACCGTCACGCCGTCGCCAACGCCTCCGTCGGGGTGGGGCGGGAGGCCCTGATGGAGGGGTGGACACCGGCGGCCATGCCCATCCGGGTGGCGGCGACCGAGCCGAGGACCGCCGTGGGGAACCGCTCGGTGCTCGCGCCGAGGTAACGCCCGGACCGGACCTCGGCGTTGATCGCCTCCAACAGGTCGGTCCTGCCGGCCGGCACGGCCAGCCCCGCGTGGTCGTCGGCGTCGACACGGTCGTTGCGGAACACCTCGACGTGCGTGTTCGCGACCGCGCCGGCCACGGTGACCGGTCCGATCCGGCGGACCATGTCCACCGACTGGGGCGGCAGTTGGACCGGTGGTGTCTGGTTGGGCACGGGGACGGCCTGGAGCATGTTGGTGCCCAGCGCCGAGAGCTGGTTCATCAACGCCTTCTGGCTGGACGCCGGGATCCCGGTCACCACGATCATCGTGGCGACGCCGATCGAGATCCCCAGCGCGGACAGTGCCGCCCGCATCCGGCGGGTGTGGCTGCCGAGCAGTCCCAGACGCGGGATGTGCAGCGGGGCCAGCCGTACCGGCCTGGTGTCGGCGACGGCCGTGGCGGCGGTCGGCTCCGGTGCGGTCGTGGTCATGACCGGCGTTCCCCATGGAGGTCGGTGAAGGTGTCCCCGCGGACGGCGAGGGTGTCGTCGGCGAGTTCGGCCATGTCGACGGCCGGGGTGTCCTCGCCGGAGCCGTAGTCCTCGCGGCGGACGTCGGCGACCGGCCGGCCGTCGAGGATCTCCACCCTGCGGGGCAGCTGTGCGGCGATGTCCCGGTCGTGGGTGATGATCGCGACGGTGGTGCCCTCGTCGTTCAGGGTGGTCAACAGCTCCAGTACGGCACGGCCGTTGGCGGTGTCCAGGGCGCCGGTGGGTTCGTCCGCGAGGACCAGGGCCGGGCGGTTGACCAACGCGCGGGCGATGGCGACCCCGCCCGAGGGTCTTCGACCGGTTCCTGCGGGCCGAGAAGTCCCGCAGCCGCCGCACCGGCGGCAGCGGTCTCGGCCTCGTCGTCGTCCGCCGGCTCACGGAGGCGCACGGCGGGACGGTGACGGTGGCCGGCACGGTCGGCACCGGCACGGTCTTCACCGTCCGCCTGCCGGTCTAGCCCTCGCCGCGGAACCTCCCCTACGACCGTCAGCGCGCGGCGGCGGGCGGTGGCAGGCGCATTCCGGCGAGGTCCGGCGGGACCGGGGTGTCCGGGCGGAAGAAGGGGGCCGCGGGACCGTCCTGGGCGGTGGCGGGGGCGTCGGTGAGCCGGAAGCGGTCGCGCAGCCGGCCGTAGAAGTCGGTGGGGCGCAGGCGGATGAGGCGGACCCGCTGCGGGGAGCGGAAGACGCCGATCCAGTCGCCGGGGTCCAGGACGCCGCGGAGTTGGCCGTCGACGCTGACGGCGGCCTGTCCGGAGTGGGGCAGCACACGCAGGCCGACCGGTTCGTCGGGGGCGGCGACGACGCTGCGGTCGAAGGTCATGTGCGGGGCGATGGGCGTGAAGACGACGGCGTCCATGTGGGGCGAGAGGACAGGTCCGCCGGCGGCGAAGCTGTAGGCCGTGGACCCGGTGGGGGTGGCGACGGCCAGGGCGTCGGCCGAGTAGCTCGCCAGCAGCGCGCCGGCCACGTAGACACCGACACTGACCTGCCGGTCACGGGCCAGTTTCTCCAGGACGACGTCGTTGAGGGCGATGACGTCCAGCGCGCACCCCCAGCCGCCGCCCGCCGTGGTCTCGGGCCGGACCTGCGGCGGCGGCAGCATCGGACCGCGGCCGTAGCGCAGCAGGGCCTCCATCTCCGGCGGGATGTCCAGGGGCCGGGAGGCGCGCATGGTCAGCGTCATGCGTTCCTCCACGACGGCCCGCCCCTCGTGGACGGCGTCGAGGGCGTCCCCGATGTCGTGGGCGGGGACCTCGGTGAGGAAGCCGACCTTGCCGAGGTCGACGCCGAGCACGTCGGCTCCGCTCTTGACGGCGATGCGGGCCCCGCGCAGGAAGGTGCCGTCGCCGCCGAGGGTGACCACGAGGTCGGGGTTGCCCGCCGCCTCGGCCTCCTCGCGTCCGGTCCGGCGCTGGTGGTCCTTGCCCCACACGTCGATCTCCGTGCAGCGGACGCCGTGTGCCTCGCTCCAGTCGTGCACGGCACGCGCCGCGTCCCGGGCCGTCGCGCGTCCCAGGTGGACGACGAGACCGATACGGCGTACGGGCATGGGGTCCTCCGTGAAGTGGGGTCAGGCGTCAACGGTGCGGAGTTCGTCGGTGAGGGCGGCGCGTTCGTCCGGTGGGACCAGGACGAGCACGATCTTCCCGCGGCTGTGGCGGCGCTGCACCTGCTGGTAGGCCTCCTGGACCTCCTCCAGCGGATACACCTCGCTGATGTGGACGGTGAGCAGTCCCTTGGAGACCAGTTCGGCGAGTTCGGCGACCAGTTGAGGGGTGAACACGTCCTCCTGCGCGCGGCTGCGTACGCCGTGGCGGGCGACGGCGCGGCCGTCGGCCAGGGTGTTGATGCGCCGCGGGGGCACGCCGAGTTCGACGGCGATGTCGACGTTGCCCTGTCCGAAGGTGTCGACGAAGGCGTCGATGCCGTCGGGTGCCGCGGGCCCGCAGCCGGGCGGCGAGGCCGGGTCCGTGTTCGACGGGGACGGCACCGAGGGAGCGCAGGAAGTCGGCGTTGTGCGGTCCCGCGGTGCCGATGACCTTCGCGCCGCGCAGCCGGGCCGGCTGGCCGGCGAGGGAGCCGCCCCCGCCGGCCGCGCCGGACACCGGCCGGTGTTCCGGGCCAACACGCGGCGACAGTTTGGAGGACGGGGTCGAGCGGGCCGGGCACGATCCGTTCGGCGCGGGCGCGGTCTACGACGACTTCGACGCCGTACCGCACACCTTCGGTCTGGTGGCCACGGCCCGTCTCTACGCCAGGGCGACCGGGGACACCGGCTTCGCGGCCTTCGCCGGGCGGCAGCGGGGCTGGGCGCTCGGCGCCAACCCGTGGGGCGCCAGTTTCATGATCGGCGCGGGTGAGGTCTATCCGCACTGCCCGGAGCATCAGTTGGCCAACCTGCGCGGCAGCCTCGACGGCAAGGGCGCGATCCTGCGCGGCGCGGTGGTCAACGGCCCCAACGCGGCCGACAAACCGACCGACTTGAACGGCTTCTCGACCATGAAGAAGTGCACCACCGGTCCACCGAGCGGAACCTGGACCGATTTCGACGGCAAGGGTTCGCGGTACGTGGACGACGTGGGCGCCTGGCAGACGGTGGAGCCCTCGCTGGACTTCACCACGACGGCCCTGCTGGCCTTCGCCCTGACGGCGCAGGACGACGACGAGTGACCGGGCTCCCGAGTCTCTGAGTCTCCTCAAGTCGCTTGGCCGACACAGGACATGACGGCCAGTCTGTCCTCCATGACTGGAATCGCGGGACTGGGCAGGAAGAACACCTTCGTGCTGACCGTCCGGGACACGGACGTGATCGCGGCGGCCCTGCGTCAGGCACTGGCCGGGGCCACTCCCGAGGAGCGCCCCGGCCTGGAACGCGCCGCCGCACTCGTCGAGTCCACCGCGGCCGCCGACGAAGGCCGGCTGCGGGCCCGTTGGGTCCGCTCCCGGCTGACCGCGGCGGGCTTCACCGGGGACCTCGCCTCGGTCGCGGCGGTGCGGGCACTGCGGCAGGCGGAGCCGGGGCTGAGCCTGCTGGCAGCGGTGCAGCTCCAGAAGGAGGCGGTGGCGCACCCGGAGTGATCCGGCGGCCCCCGGACACGCAGGGAGGCGGGGGCCGCCGGAGGTGTCGGGCCGCTCAGGGCGTGAGGTAGCAGGACTTGCTCACGTTGGGCAGCGGGTCGGAGCCGAAGGCCGCCGTCGTGCAGCCCGTACCGCCGCTGAAGGTCTTGTAGAGGTAGCGGCCCCGGGCGCCGTAGGCGACGGTCTGCTGTCCGCTGAAGGAGCAAGCGCCGCCTTCCGCCGAGCAGTTGGTGGCGTAGCCGACCGGGCCACCGGTGGCGGTGTAACAGGCCTTCGACTCACCGGAGATGGGGTCGCCGAACGTGGCGTCGGTGCACGCCGTGTCGCCGGTCGCGGTGGCCGTGGTGAATGCTCCGTAGGCGCCGTACATCACAGGCTGTCCCGCCACCGCCGCACACGTCCCGTTCTGGTCGGCGCACTTGGTCCAGCCACCGGCCGGGGCGCCTGCGGGCGGCAGGTAGCAGGACTTGGCGACGCCGTCGACGGGATCGCCGAAGTGGGCGTTGGAGCAGTCCACGGAGCCGTTGGTGACCTGGTGGACGAAGTTGCCGTTGGCTCCGTAGGCGACGTCACGGTTGTAGCCGGGCACGGCGCAGGTGCCGCCCTCGGCCGCGCAGGCGGTGTAGCCGGGCGGGCCGCCCGCGTCGGCGACGTAGCAGGACTTGACGAGGTTCGCGGCCGGGTCGCCGCCGAAGGAGTCGTTGGAGCAGGCGGTGCTGCTGGTCACGGTCTTGTACGTGTACGTTCCGGCGCCGTAGGCCACCGAGCGGGTGCCGCTGAAGGAGCAGGTGCCGCCCTCGCCCGCGCACCGGGTGTAGCCCGCGCGCAGGGCGCCGGTGCCGGGTTCGGTGGGCGGTGCCGGGTTGCCGAGGCCGGTGGCGGAGACGGTGTAGTTGCCGGGGGCGACGCCGGTGAGGTAGACGTAGGTGTCGTCCTGGCTGCCGCCGGTGATGCCGGAGGTGGGTGTGAAGGCTCCGTCGCTCCAGACGGTCGCGCCGTTCGCGGTCACCGTGATGTTGCCGCCGAGCTTGGGGACGCCGATCCGGCCGGTGCTGCCGGACGGGCTGGAGAGGGTGGCCGAGTAGGTGCCGGCCGAGGCATTCCGGGACCAGGAGGCATTGATCGCTCCCTGGGGCATGGTGATGCGGCCCTGGGCACTGGTCAGGTCGCCGGGGTGCGGGACGAAGCGGTAGGCGCCGGTCGCCGATTCGGGCGCGGTGCCGAGCACGTCGAAGGTGAGCGTGGAGGTGGGCGCGGTGGACCAGCCGTGCGCCAGGCTCATGAACGAACCGCCGTACGCGAGACCGCCGTCGGACCGGATGCCCTCCCAGAACGTGCTCTTGGTGCCGATGTCGCTGTCGAGCATGTGGCCCCAGGTGCGGCGGATCTGGTCCAGGGCGGTGTAGTCGTCGTTGGCGGTGAAGCGCGCGTTGAGCTCCATGCCGCCGGCGAACGGCGAGACGTTGCCGCCCCACTCGGGCGTGGTGGGGCCGTAGGTGCCCCAGTTGTTGCCGAGCCCGGCGATGATGCTCTTGGACTTGGCCGTGGAGTCGCTCAACCCGTACCAGACGGCGAGGGAGTTGCCGTCCTGCGGGTAGAGGCCGCTGGTCGGGTTGTCCTTGTACATGCCCTTGGCGGCGTCCCACAGCCGGGAGTTGGCCGCGGCTTTGATGGCGTCGGCCTTGCTGTTCCAGCTCGCCGCAAGGGCGCTGTCGCCCTCGACCGCGGCGAGGGTCGCGCCGCCCCTGAGGGCGCCGTAGAGCAGCGCGTTGGCGGAGATGTTCTCGCCGCCCTGGCCGACCCGGGCCCAGTCCTGGGTGCGGGTCACGTTGAGCAGGTTGTTGCCGTCGATCTTGTTGGTGATGAAGGCCATCCCCCGCTTGTAGTTGGACCATTCGGAGTCCAGCCACGACCGGTCGGCGGTGTACGTGTAGTACGTGGACGTCCCCAGCAGCGTCCAGGTGTGGTACGTGTCCGAGCCGGTGAGGTTGAACGGCGGCCCGGACCACGGGATTTCACCCGCCGACGACTGCGCGTTGTACATCGTGGTGAGCGCGTTGCGGGTCGAGGTGAGGTCGTTGGAGTACGCGTACTGCGTGGGGACGGCGATGCCCATGTCGCCGGGCCACACCGTACGGTCGCGCTTCGCCCCGTCGACCAGAACGGAGTCGCCCACACCGACGGTGGCGCCGTTGTCCCAGGCCGAGGAGGGCGGCGGCCAGGCGCGGCCCTGGTTGGAGGCGATGGTGTTCAACTGCACGGTGTAGGCCCCGGCGTACCAGATGCGGTTGAGCAACTCGTCGCTGGAGGTGAAGTAGTTGGCGTAGTCGGCCGGGTTGGACTTCCCCGGCGCCGCGGTGAAGTTGAGGCTGACGCCCGTGAGGTCCACCCAGCCCGAGCTGTCCAGGAAGACGGTCAAGTAGCGGAAACCGCCACGGAGTTGGGCGGCGGGCACGGTGTAGGTGCCGTTGGCGCTCGGCGTGGCGTAGAGGGCGCCGTCCTCGCCGTCGCGGCCGCTGCTGCGGTCGCTGTTGTTGCCCACGTACAGGGACGACTCGCTGAAGGCCAGGCCGACGCGCTGCCCGCTGGAGCTGGTGCTGCCGAATGACAACGTTACCAAGCCGCCGACCTCTTTCCCGAAGTCGAGCGTGACGGCGGACTGCGAGCCGGAGATCCGGGTCGCCTGTCCGTTCAGCACGTTCGTCGGGTTCGCGACGCTGCCGGAGGTGCGGTAGACGGCGGTCGGCTTGAGGGTGCGCGAGGTCGGCGAGTAGTTCACGGCGTCAAGTGCCGCCTTGGAGACGGGTGTTGCGCTCGTGGGCGCCGCCCCGGCGGACAGCGCCGGGGTCACGGCCAGCGCGGCGGCCACCACCACGGTGAGCCCGACCAGGCGCCCCGGTCTGGGCTTTCGGTTCCGCGCTGGCCTGCGACGGCGCATGAGTGCCTCCCGGATCGGTGGGGGAACCAGCCGCCCAACTGGACAACCAGGATGATGAATCGATTCAACTCGATCGATCGCAGAAGCCTGGAGCTGGAGAAGCGACGGGTGCGCGAGATGACTCGCCGAAGTTCGCACCGATGATGGGCGCAGGGACAGCGGGTGTCAACCCATCGCGACAGCCTTCAACTCCCGTGCAAAAAGCGCACCTTACGACATTGACAGGGCCGCACCAAGCCGGTTCACTGCGTCGAGTGCGGGTAGAGGTATGGACCTTTGATCCAAAGCTGAATCCATTCACACCCGGCGTCCCCCATCGTGAAATCGAGGCGAGTTTCCGGTGTCCCTACATGGCTTCGACATCGTTGTCAGACCACGGTTCCTCAGCTTTCTCCCGAGCTTTCTCCTGACGGCCGCCCTCGCGTTCGTGGCGCTCGTCCCGGCCGCGCCGCCGGCGTCCGCCGCGACGCAGGTGTGCGTCCTGGCCTGTGACACGCTGGATCCTTCGCAGGCCAAACAGGAAACGTTTCCAGTGCCGGACAAGACGCTCAACGGCCGGCGGGTGCAGCTCCATGTCTCCGACGCGGACGACATGGCGTGGGCCAGCATCGACAACGGCTCCACCGGTGACGCGGTCTGGTTGGACCGGTCCTGGGACGGCGGCGCCACCTGGGACGGACTGCTCGGCAAGGCGAGCATCCCGAGCACCTGGACCGGCACCCGCACGCTGATGTACAACATCACCGACCCGCGCAACCACAAGCGCGGCCTGGTCCGGGCCTGCGGCGACGCGGCCGGCGTGGGCTGCACGAACTGGGTCTACCCCACCGTCTGCGACACCCTCTGCGACGGCACGAGCGCGGGCCAGGCGGCGGGCGACGACCAGCCGGTGCCGTCGACCACCCTGTACGGCCGCACGATCCGGCTGCATGTGGACCAGAAGAACGCGATGGCCTGGGCGAGCATCGACACGGGCGGCGCCGGCGACGAGATCTGGTTGGACCGTTCCTGGGACGGCGGTGCGACCTGGCCGGACGGCTCCTCCCTCGGCCGTACCAGCACCCCGTCCGGGGCCACCACCACCCGCACCACGATGTACGCCACCCGCGATCCGCGCGGTCTGCTCTACGGCGGCGCGGTCCGCGCCTGCGGCCGGGAGGCGAGCCACAACGAGGGCAGCTGCACGGCGTGGTACCGGCCCGTGCCGAGCAGGGGGCGCGCCGCGGCGGACACGCTCATGACGTCGTACGACCCCTACAACGGCTGGTGGCCCAGCAGTTGGTGGAACTCGGCGGCCACCCTCACCTCCGTCGTCGACTTCGCGAAGACCACCGGCACCCACGACTACGACTGGATCATCGCCCGCACCTTCGACCAGAACAAGGGTGTCTTCCCGGCCGGGACGCGCAGTTCGGACGCGATCGAGGGAAACTTCATCAGCCGGTCCATCGACGACTCGGGCTGGTGGGCGATCGCGTGGATCGACGCGTACGACTACACGCACGACGCGCGCTATCTCAACGAGGCCGTCACCATCGCCAATTACATCCAGCTGTACTGGGACACCGGCACCTGCAGCGGCGGGGTGTGGTGGGACCGGGAGAAGACCTACAAGAACGCGGTGACCAACGGGCAGTACCTGTGGCTGACCACCGCGCTGCACCAGCGGATCGCGGGTGACGCCGTGTGGCTCCAGCGGGCGAGGACCTCGGCCGCCTGGTACAAGGCGAGCGGGATGATCAACTCCTCGGGTCTGGTCAACGACGGACTGTCCTCGTCCTGCGCCAACAACGGTTCCACCGTTTGGAGTTACAACCAGGGTCTGGCCATCGGCGCCTTCACCGAACTGTGGAGGACGACCGGCGACAGCTCGCTGCTGACCACCGCGAAGACCCTGGCGAACGCCGCGATCAGCAGCTCCCAACTGACCGTCGGCGGGGTGCTCACCGAGTCCTGCGACGTGGGCTCGGCGTCCTGCGACGACAACCAGAAGCAGTTCAAGGGCATCTTCTTGCGGAACTTCGCCGACCTCGCGAACGTGACCGGCTCCAGCACCTACCGCGCCTACATCCAGAAACAGGCCGACACCCTGTGGGCGCAGGACCGGTCCGACCTCAACGTGCTCGGCGAACGCTGGGCGGGCACCGCTCCGAACCAGAACGACTGGCGTACGCAGGCCGGCGCGCTGGAGGCGCTGACGGCCGCCGCGGGCTGAGCGGTCGCGGGCTGGGTGCGGGGCACCTGGAGCAGCGGCAGGCCTGGTCACGTCGCCCGGACGCGACCAGGCCTGCCGTGGAGCAGCCACCCACGCGGGGTGCGCGGTGCGGCTCGGGGCGCGCTACCGGTCGTGGCGGATCACCGGAACCCGGCGCGGAGTCGGGCCTCCGCCCCGGGAGCCGCTCGCGGATGGAGGTCCAGGGCCGCCAACGCGGCGCCGAGCAGAGGTTGTTGGGTGCACACCACCGGGCGGACGTCCGGGACCGCTGCCCTGAGTCGCTGTTCGACGTCGTCGAGGAGGGCCCGGTGGCCGGCCGCCAGCACGCTGCCGCCGAGGACCACTTCGGGCTCCGGGGCGGTGGCGAGCTGGAGGCGGCACAGGACGGTCAGGGCCATTCTCGCGATCTCCGCGGCAAGGCGTTCGACGAGTTCGGTAGCGATCCCGTCGCCGTCGTCGCGGGCCGCGAAGACCGCCGGGCACAGTTCGCTCAGCCGGAGCGCGGCCAGGTCGCCGCTGTGCAGGGCGGCGGTGACGTCGGCGACCGTGGCGAGGCCGAAGTGCCCGGTCACCGCGGCCCGCAGCGCGGTCGGTTCGCCCCGGCCGTCCTCCGCCCGGGCCGCGTGCCACAGCGCCGAGGTGCCCATGTCGATGCCGCCGCCCCAGTCCCCGGAGATCCGGCCGAGCGCGGCGAAGCCGGTGGTCCGGCCGTCGGGTGCGACGCCGACGCAGTTGATGCCGGTGCCGCAGACCACGCCGACGCCCCAAGGCCGGCGGGCCCCGGCGCGCAGGACGGCGTAGGAGTCGTTGTCGACGCGCTGGGTGACGGCCCAGCGGCGGGCGCCGACGGCCTCGCGCAGCCCCTTGACCTCGTGCGGGAGATCGGCACCGGCGAGGAAGGCGGTGATGCCGTCCACCACGGTCTCGGCGCCGACACCTGCCTCGGCCATGGCCTTGGCGCGCAGGCCGGCGAGGACGTCCATGGCCGCGTCGAGGCCCACCGCCTGCGGGCGGAATCCGCCGCCCCGGGCGCGGCCCAGGATCGTACCGTCCGTGGTCAGCAGGGCCACGTCGGTCTTGGAGTTGCCGCCGTCGAAGGCCAGCAGCAGATCCGAACTCATCAGGCCCACCACAGGTGTTGGCGATTGGCGGCGACGAGCTTCGCCGCCAACTCCTCGGCGACGGAGACCTGTCCGACCAGGGGGTGCGCGAGCAGCGCGGTCGCGACCCGGTCGACTCCGCCGTGCAGGGCGGCTTCCAGGGCGAGTTCCTCGTACGCCGTCACATGCGCGATCAGTCCGGCGAACAGCGGCTCTACGGCGGTGACGGGCAAGGGAGTTGCGCCGTGCGCGCCGATGCGGGAGGGGACCTCGATGACGGCGTCGTCGGGGAGGAAGGGCAGGGCGCCGTTGTTGCGGACGTTGGCGACGCGGACGTCGCCGGTGTCGGTGGTGAGGGCCTGGACGAGTTGGACGGCGGCTTCGGAGTAGTAGGCGCCGCCGCGTTTGTCGAGGAGGGCGGGCTTCTCGGTGAGGGCCGGGTCGTCATACGTCTTCAGCAAGTCGCTTTCCATCGACGCCACTTGCTCGGCGCGGGACGGCTCGGTGAGCTGTTCGCGCAGGACCTCGTCGTGGGCGTAGTAGTAGCGCAGGTAGTAGGAGGGGACGACGCCGAGGCGGCGGACCACGTCGAGGGGCATGCGCAGCCGGTCGGCGAGGGCCTGGCCGTGTTCGTCCAGGAGGCGCGGCAGGACGTCGACGCCGTCGAGCCGTACGCTCCGTTCCCAGGTCAGGTGGTTGAGGCCGACGTGGTCGAGGGTGATCCGCTCGGGGTCGACGCCGAGCCAGTCGGCGAAGGTGCGCTGGAAGCCGATGGCCACGTTGCACAGGCCGACCGCCTTGTGGCCGGCGTCGAGGAGGGCGCGGGTGACGATGCCGACCGGGTTGGTGAAGTCGACGATCCAGGCGTTCGGGGCGCGCTTGGCGACCCGTTCGGCGAGGTCGAGGACGACAGGGACGGTGCGTAGCGCCTTGGCCAGCCCGCCCGCGCCGGTGGTTTCCTGGCCGATGCAGCCGCACTCGTGCGGGAGGGTCTCGTCGACGTGCCGGGCGGCCTGGCCGCCGATGCGGAGCTGGAAGAGAACGGCGTCGGTGCCGTCGATGCCGGCGTCCGGGTCCGCGGTGGTGGTGATCTTCGCGGGGCTGCCCTGGCGGGCCAGGATGCGGCGGGCGAACGGGGCGATGACGTCGAGCCGTTCGGGGTCGGGGTCGACGAGGGCGATCTCGGTGACGGGCAGTCCCAACCGGGCGAATCCGTCGACCAGTTCGGGGGTGTACGTGGATCCGCCGCCGACAACGGTGATCTTCAACCTTTGACTCCTGTCAGTGTGACGCCCTCGATGAATGCCTTTTGCGCGAAGAAGAAGACGATGATCACCGGCGCCGTCGCGATGAGGGTCGCGGCCATGGTGAGGTTCCACTGCACCGCGTGGGAGGTCTTGAAGGTGGCCAGGCCCAGGGCCAGGGTCCAGTGGGCGGGCGTCTCGCCGGTGTAGATGAGGGGCCCGTAGTAGTCGTTCCAGGCGTTGAAGAAGGAGAACAGGCCGACCGCGACGAGCGCGGGGCGCATCATCGGCAGCACCACCCGGGTGAGGACGCGCAGTTCGCCGCAGCCGTCGACGCGGGCCGCGTTGAGGTAGTCCTCGGGGACGGTGAGCAGGAACTGCCGCAGCAGGAACACCGAGAAGGCGTCCCCGAACAGGGAGGGGAGGACCAACGGCCAGATGGTGCCGGTGAGATGGAGCCGGGCCCACATCAAGTACATCGGGATGACGAGGACTTGGGGCGGCAGCATCATCATGGTGATGACGCAGAGGAACGCGGTGTTGCGGCCCTTGAAGCGGAGTCGGGCCAGCGCGTAGGCGATGGGGACGCTGGAGAGCAGGGTGGCGGCGGTGGCGGCGACCGCGTAGAGCACGGTGTTGAGCAGCCAGGTGCCGACGGGTGCGGTGGCGAAGACGGTGTGGTAGTTGGACCACTGCCAGTGGTGGGGCCACAGGTTCGTGGTGAGGGACTGGCCGTCGGTCATGACGGACGTCAGGAAGATGAACACGATCGGGCCGATGAAGGCGCAGGCCAGGCCGACGGCGACGGCGTGTTCGGCGATCCAGACCAGCTTGCGCCGCCGGCTCGCCCGGCCTCGTGCGGCCTGGTGGGGTGATGCGGCGCGGGTCTGGCGGGTGGGCGCGGGGGCGTAGGTGGTCGTCATCGCGGCGGCTCATCGGTGGCCAAGTCCCTTGCTGTCGCGGCGACTTCCCGCGTGGCCGAGTCCTTTGCCGTCAGGGTGACTTCTGGATGAGCGGAGCGGTACGTCATCGCGGTGCCTCCTCGATGTCGAAGCCGGAGGCGCGGCGGAGCAGGACGACGGTGAAGGCCATCGCCACCACGAAGAGCACCACGGCCAGCGCGCAGGCGTAGCCCGCGTGGAACTGGTTGAAGCCGGCGATGTAGAGCTGCTGCGGGAAGGTGAGGGTGGAGCCGTCCGGGTAGCCGGGCGCGGGCTGGATGTTGCCGTTGGCGACCTGTGAGGCGACCATCGCCTGGGTGAAGTACTGGAGTCCGGCGATCACCCCGGTGACGGTCGCGAACAGTACGACCGGTGAGATCGTGGGCAGGGTGACGTAGCGGAAGCGGTGCCAGGAGCCGGCGCCGTCCAGTTCGGCGGCCTCGTACAACTCGGCGGGGACTTCCAGCAGGGCGGCCAGGAAGATGACCATCATGGTGCCGCTGACCCACAGGGCGAGCAGGGTCAGGGCGGGTTTGGACCAGCCCGGCGAGTTGAACCACAGCGGTCCATGGATGCCGAGCAGGCCCAGGATCCGGTTCACCGGGCCCGAGTTGGGGTTGAACATGCAGACGAAGGCGACGGTCGCGGCGACCGGCGGGGCGAGCGCGGGCAGATAGAACAGGGTGCGGAAGACGCTCGCCCCGGCCTTGAGGCGGGCGGTGACCATGGCCACACCGAGGGCGAAGAGCACCTGGGCCGGGACCATGACGGCGACGAGCCAGCCGGTGTTGCGGATCGCCTGCCAGATCAGCGGGTCGCCGTCCAGCAGATAGCGGTAGTTGCGCAGGCCGACGAAACGGGCCGGGGAGATCATGTTGGAGTTGGTGAAGGACAGCCAGACCGTCATCACCAGGGGGTAGACCAGGAAGACGGCGAAGCCGACCAGGCCGGGCGCGAGGAAGAGCAGGACGCGCAGCCGGTTGCGGCGGAGGCGTGACCTCAACGGCGCCGGTGCCAGGTGGAGTTGGGTGGCCATGACGGTCACTGCCCCAGCTGGAGCGCTGCGTTGTTCTGCTTGTCGACGGCGGCGAGACCGGCCTTCAGGCCGGATACGGAGCCGCTCTGCCACTTCTCCACGAAGTGACCGAAGTTGGTGAGATAGGCGCCACCGTCACCGCTCGCCGGAGTGGTGCTGGTGAGCGGGTTCTTGAACACCTGGAGGAACGGCGCGAAGCGCGGGTCCTTGGAGAGCCCCAGCGTGGGCGAGTCGAGCGCGGCCTTGGTGGTGGGGACGTTGCCGATGGCGTCGGCCAGGGTGGTCAGCGCGTCGGTGTCGGTGGTGAGGAATTTGATCAACTTCCAGGCGGCGCCAGGGTGCTTGGCGCCGCGCGGCATGCCGATCACGTTGCCGCCGACGTAACCGGCGCCGTACAGCTGGGACTTGCCGTCGGCGGCGGGCATCACCGCGGTGCCGTAGTCGATGTCGGCCTTGTCGTTCTTGATGAACGAGTTGCGCCACTCGCCGTCCACCATCATGGCCAGCTTGCCGGTCTCGAAGGCGTTCTGGGCGGAGAACTCGTCGCCCATGCCGGCCTTGAAGGTGACCAGCTTCTTCGCACCGAACCAGTCGACCAGGCTCTTCTGCCAGGTCAGCGCCTGCGCGAAGGCGGGGTCGCCGCCGACGTTGGACTGGCCGTCGGCGGTGAGCCACTTGCCGCCCCAGCTGGGGACGAGGTGCTCGGTGAGCATCTCGTAGCCGCCGAGGTAGGGCATGAACCCGGCGGTCTTGATGGAGCCGTCCGCGTTGAAGGTGGTCAACTTCTTGGTGTCCGCCGCCAGTTCGGACATGGTTTTGGGCGGGGAGGTTATCCCGGCCTTCGCGAACAGCTTCTTGTTGTAGTACAGGCCGAAGGTGTCGGCGAGCCAGGGCATGGTGCAGCGCTTGCCGCCGAAGGCGGTGTACGACTGGACAGCCTTCGGGATCTGGGACATGTCGACGTGGTCGGCCTTGATGTCCGGGTTGAGGTCCTGGAACGCTCCACTGGAACACCAGCCGCCGACGTTCGCCGCGTTGAACGAGGACGCCACGTCGGGCGCGGTGCCGCCGCGGATGGCCTGGTTGACCTTGTCGTCGGTCTGGGCGGCGACGGCCTTGACCGTGATGTAGGGGTACTTCTTGTGGAACTTGGCGAGCACGGCGTTCACCGAGGTGATCTCGTGCGGGGAGCTGAGACCGTGCCAGAAGGTGATGGTGACGGGCATGGTGTCGTCGGCGCCGGTGTCCGCCTTCGACGTGGTGCCGCCGGTGGTGCATGCTGCGGCCAGCAGGGCCGTGGCCGCGAGGAGCGACGCGGCGACGGTACGGCGGGGGCGGCGGGTGGTGCGGGTGACGGGTCCGCCACGGGACTCGGACATGGAACCTCCGGCGAATTCGCTTACCACTTATTGACCAGTGGCACATGTTGGGGCACTATTTGGGGACTGTCAAGCAAGCAATTCGGAAGTCACCTGCACAGAAGATGAACCACTGGTAAAGAAAGTTGGTAGGAATGGTCAGTGGTGAGAGCCGTTGGGAGAAGCGGGAACGCATCCGCACCCACCTCCTCGACCTGATCGAGGAGACCGGGACCGGACGCCCCCTCCCGGGCGAACGACAGCTGTGCGAGGAACTCGGGGTCTCCCGCCCCACGTTGCGCGCGGTGGTCGACGACTTCGTCCGGGACGGTCTGCTGGTGCGGGAGCACGGGCGCGGTGTGTTCGTCGCCCGGGCCAAGGTCGCCCAGCACCTCAGCGGCTCCCCCGGACAGCCGCAGACGCTGGGTGTCGGCGGGGTGGACGGCACCTGGGCCGGCCGCACGCTGGACTTCAAGACCGTCGCCGCGGGGCCCCGGATCGGCCGCCGGCTGGGCATCGCGCCCAGCGAGCTGATCCTGCGGATCCTGCGGCTGCGGACGGTGGACGGCGACCCGATGTGTGTCGAGACGCTGCACGTGCCGCACGCGCTGGTACCCGGTCTGACCGCCCGCGACCTGGAGACCGACTCCTTCTACCGGCTGCTCGGCCGCCGCTACCAGATCCTGCTGACCGACGCCGCGCAGAGCATCGAACCGACCGTGGTCGACGAGTGGGAGTCCGAACTCCTCGGCGTGTCCGTGCACACCCCCGCCCTGCTGTTCGAACGGGCGGCCAGGGACGCCGAGGGCCGGGTGGTCGAGTTCACCCGCTCCGTCTACCGGGGTGACCGCTACCGCATCTTCACCAGGCTGTCCCTGGCCGGCCGTCCCGACGGCGGGCGCGTCGTCGACGGCTCCTGGTCGGCCGCCACCACCGTCCCCGGCGCCGACACCCTGGCCTTCGACCCCTACTGGAGCAACTGACCGCTCCTGTCCCCCAGTTCACCGCGCCGACCCCCGGCCGACGCGGCGATCCCGCACGCCCTTCTCCCTGCCCTCCCATGTCGATCCCCACCAGAAAGGACCGCCCATGTTCCGTCACGCACTCACCGTGACCGGCGTCGTGGCCTCCACGGTCACCACGCTGCTCGCCTGTACGGCCTCGGTCCCGGCCGGCGCCGGCCCCTCCGCGACCTCCGGCGTCCAGCTCCAGACCTGGCTGTACCCCGGCTCGACGGGCGACTCCACCTGCACCGCCAGGAGCGAGTACGCCGACAACAGGGTGAAGAACGGGGCCCTCAACCCCGAGTACTGGTCGGTCGGCAGCAACGGCGCGGTCACCCTGGAGACCACCGCCAACGGCACCTGCAACACCTACAGCGCGGCCAACGTCGCCGACCTCAAGGCGCACTCCGCCTACCAGTACCCCACGCTCTCCGGCATGACCACCGCCGACGTCCACGCCCTGGTCAGCACCAACGCCAAACGGACGGCCGCCGTCTCCAAGGTCACCTCCCTCGTCGGCGACGCCGGGCTCAGCGGCGTCGACGTCGACCTGGAGGACTACTGGTCCTGGAGCACCGCCGACTTCGCCAACTACAAGACGTTCCTGAGGCAGTTGGCGACGGCCCTGCACGCCAAGGGCAAGCGTCTCCAGGTCGACGCTCCGGCGATGACGGAGGACGCAGCGTTCTACGACTACGCGGCGGTGGCCGCCACCGGAGTGGACGACGTGGTGATCATGGCGTACGACGAGGAGTTCGACACCGCATCCGGGGCCCGCTGCCTGCCCATCAGCCCCTACGACTGGCTGAAGAAGGTCACCAAGTACGCGCAGAGCAAGGTCACCGACCCCAACCGCCTGATCATCGGGCTGCCCTCCTACGGCTACAGCGCCCCCGACCCCTGCGACCTCAACTCCGTGACGGGCAACATCCAGTTCAGCGACATGAAGAAGAGCCCCGGCTTCTCCAGCGACCCGACGACCGTGGAGAGCCGCCGGGACGCGTCCTCGGGCGAGATCCGCTGGACCTCCGGCGGTGTCCTCTACGACTACGTCGACAGCGTCGCCATGGACCGCAAGCTCGCCGTCCTCAAGGGCCTCGGCGTCACCAAGGTCTCGGTGTGGTCGCTGGGCGGCGGGAACCCCTGGTTCTCCAACTGATCCGAGTACGCGTTCGGGGTGCTCCCAGGAGCACCCCGAACTCCCGCACGGGGTGTCCGGGCCGCGCCTCTCCCGGGTGTCCCGCACCCGCCTTCAGGCGGTCGCTGAGGCGTCGAAGGCGTGCGTCACCTCGGGACTCGTGCCGGGCAGGAGCAGGGCGCGGGCCTTGTCCTCGAAGGCGCGGTCGGTGGTGGTGAGGCGGTTGTGGTGCTGGGCGAGGTGTTCGGCCCAGGAACCGACGAGGTAGTTCTCGATGAACCGGCCGGGTTCGTTGCCGTCCTGGAAGAGTCCCCAGGTGAGCGCGCCGGTCCGGCGGCGGGAACGGGCCACGTTGTCCATCGCCTCGACGAACGCGGGACTGTCGTCCGGTGCGACGCGGTAGACCACGGAGACCAGCACCGGCCCGTCGGAAGGGCCGGGCACGAAGACCAGCGGCGGGGTGGGCCAGTGGTCGGAGAGCGTGGGGTCGATGCCCTCCATGCCGTAGAGCCGCCAGCGGCGGAGGCTGAGCGCGCTCAGCAGCATGACGGCGGCGCCGATGAGGAGGGCCGTGGTGAGGCCCAGCCATTGGACCAGGGCGCCCCACACGGGGGCGGCGAGTGCCTGGCCGCCCTGGAAGACCAGCAGGTAGACGGCGAGGCCGCGGGCCCGGACCCAGCCCGGCAGCCGGGTCTGCATCGCCGCGTTGAGGGTGGACAGGACGCCGATCCAGGCGACTCCGGCGGGCAGCAGCACGAGGACCGCGAGCCAGGTGATGTGCGCGGTGGCGAGGACCAGCAGGACGAGGGCGAACACGACGGCGCCGACGGCCAGGATACCGTTGATGCCCAGGCGTTCCCGCAGCCACGGCAGGGCGAACGCGCCGCCCACCGCGCCGAACCCGACCGCGCCGAGCAGCAGGCCGTAGCCGCCCGACCCCATCCCGAGCGCGTCGGCGGCGATCAGCGGGAGCAGGGACCACAGTGCCGCCGCGCCGGGGATGAACAGGGCGGTGCGCAGCAGGACGCGCCGGATGCCTGGAGCGTTCCAAACGTAGCGGCGGCCCGCGTACAGCGCGGTCAGCAGTCGTTCGCGCTCGGCGGCGGGGACGGTCGTCCTCGGGCGGTGCCACAGCAGCAGTACGGCGGCGATCCCGAGGAAGGACAGCGCGTTGAAGCCGAAGACCCACCCCGCCCCGGCCGCGGCGACCACGACACCGCCGAGCGCGGGACCGACCGCCCGCGCGAGGTTCATGTTCACCGCGCCCAGCGCGGACGCCTGCCCCAGTTGCTCTCGCTCCACCAACTCCGGCTGGATGGCCTGCCACGACGGCCCCATCAGCGCCGTACCGCAGCCGAGGAGGAAGGTCAGGGCGAGCAGCGGCACGGCGGACAGCGCGTCCGCGAAGGCGAGCGCGGTCAGCACCGCCGACACGGCGAACATCGCGAACTGCGCGACCAACAGCAGCCCCCGCCGGTCGAACCGGTCGGCGAGGACGCCCGAGGGCAGCGCCAGCAGCACGATCGGCAGACTCGACGCCGTCTGCACCAGGGTGACCATGGTCGCCCCGTGCCCGAGCAGCAGCCACTGGGCGCCGACCGTCTGCATCCAGGTGCCGATGTTCGACACGAACTGGGCGATCCACAGAGCCCGGAACACGGGGCGGGCCAACGGTGCCCAGGCCGAGGCCGATCGCGCGGTGCCCCCGGTCGTCGTACTGGCGCTGGCGCTCATGGTGCTGCTCCGGAGGGTGAAGTGGACGGTCGGGAATGAAGGTACGCCAGCCGGTCGGAAGCAACCGTCCAACGGGTCGAGCGCACCGCCGAGTTGGTGCGGCACGGACGGTACGTGGTCGAAGTCGCCGCGCCGTTCGCGCCAGGCGCGCTGCTCCTCGGAGTCGGTGGCCGCGTCGGTGAGGGCACGGGCCTGCCGTACGCCCGTCGCCGCCTGGAAGCCGCCGAAGCGGGCGACCGGGCTCCAGGCGGGGCTGATCTCCGGGAGCGGGGTGGCGATGTTCTCGTAATCCCCGCCGCGTGCACGACCTTGCCGCCCGCCACCGTCACCAGGGACTCGATGCGGTCGATGTCCTCGTCGGCGACGGAGAAGTAGTCCGCGGACAGGATCGCCAGGTCGCCGCACTTGCCCTCGGTGATGGTGCCCTTGACGTCGGCCTCGCCGGTCAGGTGGGCGCCCGCGCTCGTGTACATCTCCTTGAGGCCGGGGATCACCCGGCGGCCGAGCGCGTCCACGACGCGAGTGTCCGGGCCGATGTGCGGGGCCACGGTCGCGTCGTGCCCGACGGCACCGAAGACACCGTCGGTGATGGCCACGGCGGAGGCCGCCGCGCGGGCGGGGTCGCCGGTGTGGATGCGACCGTTGCGGACGACGAGTTGCGCGGGGTGCCGGACCCCGTCGTGGGGCCGTATGCCGCCCACGGGCATGGTGCTGCCCACGGGCATGCTGCTGGACACGTCGGCTCCTGAGAGGTCGGTCGGCTGGTGGCGTCTCGACGGTAGGTTTGCGAAGATGGATCGGTCCAACACATGGTTCTGCTGGAATCGATCGGCCAGACGGATGGATGTGACTCATGGACCTGCGCCACCTGAGGTACTTCCTCGCCGTTGCCGAGTCCCGCAACTTCACGCAGGCGGCGGCCAGTTGCTATGTCGCGCAGTCCGCCCTGAGTCAGCAGATCGCCCGCCTTGAGAAGGACGTGGGCGCCCGGCTGTTCAGCCGCACCAGCCGTTCCGTACGGCTCACGGCCGCCGGCGAGCTCCTCGAACCGCTGGCCCGCCGCATCCTCGCCGACGTCGACAACGCGCAGGCGGCCCTCGACGCGCTCTCCGGGCTGCGGCGCGGGCGGCTGCGTCTTGGACTGGTCCAAACGCGCGCCTCCTCGGTCGACCTGGTCGAGGTCATGGCCGACTACCACGCCCGCTACCCGGGCATCGACTTCCATGTGACCAACGCGCCCAGCGCACAGATGGCCGCGTCGGTCCTGGCCGGTGACCTCGACATCGCGATCGTGGGCCTTGGACCGCGCCAAGTCCCGGAAGGGCTGGACCACTTGGTGCTGGCCGTCGACCCGCTGGTGCTGATCGTGCCGGCCGGTCACGCCCTGGCCGACCGCGACACCGTCGACCTCGCGGACCTGCCGGAGAGCCACCAGCTCATCCAGTTCACTCGGGGCAGCGGACTGCGCCGCCAGGTGGAGGCGGCCTTCGCGCGCGCCGGGGTGGAACCCGGCCAGCACTTCCAGGTCGGGCAGATCCACGACATGGTCCGGCTGGCCGCGCGGGGCATCGGCGTGACGGTCGTCCCGCGCTCGTCCGTGTTCACCGGCTCCGCGCCGGGCACCGGCCCCCAGGACTCCCTGCCGTACGGCGCCCGCGCGCTCCGGATCGCGGACGAGGCGGCCGTGCACACCATCTGCGCGGTCCACGACAGCAAGCGGCTGGCGCCGGCCGCCGCCGCGTTCCTCGAAGTGGTGGAGCGGCACGCGGTCGGCGGCCGGGGTGATCAATCGGCGTGACAGATCGCTGCGTCCGCATCCACATGTTGGACGGAACGCTCCCGTGGGGCGAGGCTCGTAGGGAGCCGCGAGACCGGGAGACCTCCAGCGATGGGAGCACTGCCATGTCCGCCGTACTGCGGGACGCGTGGGCCACGGTCGTCCCCGACATGAAGGACCGGCACGGCCCGCTCCCTCCCCTGATGCTCGGGCTCACGGTGGTGACCGGGCTCGTGGACGCCTTCAGCTATCTCGTCCTGGGCCATGTCTTCGTCGCCAACATGACCGGCAACGTCGTCTTCTCCGGCTTCGCGATCGCCGGCGCGGCCGGCTTCTCGCTTGTCGCGTCCCTCGCCGCGCTGGCCGCGTTCGCCGCGGGTGCCCTGCTCGGCGGCCGGCTCGCCCACGGGGCCGGCGCCCACCGGGGACGCGTTCTGCACCTGGCGCTGCTGCTGGAGACGGCCCTGGTCCTGGCGGCGTACGTGGTCGCGCAGACCACCGACACCGCGCACCCGAGTGGAGCGGTCCAATACACCCGGATCGCGCTCCTCGGCCTCGCGATGGGCGTGCAGAACGCCACCGCCCGCGCCCTGGCCGTACCCGATCTGACCACGACCGTGCTGACGCTCACCATCACCGGAGTGGCGGCGGACAGCCGGCTCGCGGGCGGCAAGGGCAGCAGGATCGGCCGCCGGCTGCTGTCGGCCGCGGCGATGTTCGCGGGCGGTCTGGCCGGTGCCGTGGCCGTCGAGCACGGCGGCCGGGCCCTGCCCCTGGTGTTCGCCGCGCTGCTCCTGGTGGCGGCCTCCGCCACCGCGTTCGCACTGACCCGCTCCGACGCCTCGTGGACGAAGCCGATGTGACCGCGAACCGCCGCACGCTGCACTCGGCCCTCCTCGAACTCGCCCTGACCGCAGTGATGTTGTTCGTCGTGGCGACGACGGTCCGCTGGTTGATGGGAACCCTCGACCCGGCGGCGGGCGGCTGGTGGAACGTTCCAGAGGGCCGGCTCGCCGCCGTGGCCCCGCCCTCCGGCTACACGGTCACCGCCGTGATGCTCTCCCCCTGGGGCCGGGCGACCGGCGGCCACATCAACCCGGCGATCACCCTCGCGATGTGGCGCTACGGCCGCACGCCGGGCCGCGAGGTCGCGCCGTTCATCGCGGGACAGTTGATCGGTTCCCTGCTCGGCATCGGGGCCGGACGACTGGTGTGGGGCCCGGTGTTCGCCTCCCCCGCCGTGGACTTCGCCGTCATCAGGCCTGCTCCCGGCTGGAGTTGGGCGGCAGTGGCCGCCGTCGAGGCCGCCACGATGTTCGTGATCGTCGCCGTCGCCGGAATCGGCGTCTCCAGCCGCCGGCTCGGCCCGTTCACCCCTTGGGCGGTCGGCACGATGATCGCCGCACAGATCATCGCCTTCGGCACCCTGTCCGGCGGAATCGCCAACCCTGCAAGGGAGTTCGGCCCGGCACTGTTCTCCGGAGACCTCTCCCTCCTGCCGGTCTATCTGCTCGCCCCTCCGCTCGGGGCGCTCGCGGCGACGGTCGTGATCAACCGGGTCAGCATCCGCCGCCGCACCCCCGCACGGACACCGGGCGACCGCGCACCGGCCCCGGCTCCACACCCGTAGACGTACGCTTCCGCGAGACGGAAGACCCATTGCCGCACCCCACGCGCGCAGTTGGAACGGCCGTACCGCTCAGGCGCGCGGACCGTCGGCGTTCGAGGGTCGGGACGCGCCGGGCGCCAGCGGGTCGGGCGGGAGGACGGACGGCGGGCCCGCCGCGCCGGTGCGCAGCCGCTCGTAGACCAGGTCGAAGGTGAAGCCCGCGGTGAAGCCGAGCGGAATGGTGAAGAACAGCAGTCGGCGCACGTCCAGATGGTCGAGGAGGGTGGGGACGGTCAGCAGCTGGGAGGCGAAGTAGAGCAGGACAGAGACCAGTCCGGCGCCCAGTCCCCGTACCGCCGCGCGCCCCCAACGCACGTCGTTCTCGAAGGAGTTGCGCAGGATCGCGCCCGCGGCGGAGGCCACCAGCGGGGCGCCCACCAGGACCAGCAGGTCCAGGGCGCCCGCCTGCCGCGACTGCCGGGCCGTCACCAGGGCCGCGAGGGAGACCAGCATGCACACGGCCGCCGCGGCGAGTCCCCTGGCCGACCGCCGGGCCGCCGTACGTTCGTCCCGCGCGCGTTCCGCGAGGGTGCGCAGCCTGCGTTCCCGCTGTCTGAGCAGACAGGCGACCAGCCGGGAGGCGGACACCAAGGACCAGTTGTCGCCCATCAGGCGGATGTCGGAGTCGTCCGCGTCGTTGCGGACCTTGTCGAAGTTGATCCAGACCTGGCCGGCTCCGCCGCCGAACGCGGCGACCGTCACCAGCGGCAGACGCTGCGACAGGGCGATGATCCCGGCCACCCTGGTGGACTGGCCGCCGCCCATCAGCAACACTCCGTCGCAGGTCAGCAGGGTGTGGTAGAAGGCCACCTCCCACTCGCCGCTGCTGTCGCGGAGGATCTCCAGGCTGGCGTGGGCATCCGGTGCCAGGCCGAAGTCGACGTCGCTGTGGCGCGGCGGGAAGGCCGCCACCCGGCCGGGCTGCGCCTCGGTGCAGGCGTCCGCGTATCCGGCCACGACATCGGTCTCGATGTACTCGGAGCTGCTGGAGAAGACAGCCAGATCACAGCCGGCCCGGGCGAGTTCTCTGCCCAGCTGCCGGCAGGCCTCGGGAGCGAGATCGGTGGCCCTGAGGGGGTGGGAGAAGTCTCGATAAGGGTCGGCGCTGCCGATGACGGCTATGAGAGGACGCGCGGAGTGCGGCGAAGTCATGTGCCAGTCTAGGCAGTTGCCTCAGTTGTGTCTCGACTGGTTCAGCGCGTTTTCGCCGCATTTTATGGAGTTCGGGGTGTAGCCGGGGGCGTGCGGGGGGATGGGTGAGCCGACGGTGGGGAGAAGTGATGGCAGGCGTCGACCGGATACCGGCCTATTTCAGTCACAGCTACTGGGCAGAGGACCGGGAGCTGAACGAATACTTCTGGAACCTCTTCTGGAACGAGGGTTTCACCTTCGCGGTCGACCCGAAGACCAATCCCCTCTCGCCCACCCATCTGGAACTGATGATGGATCAGAGCGCCTGCTTCGTCGGCGTGGTGACTCACCGTCAGGAGGAACGCCGGTACCGTGCCTCGCCCTTCATGGTGCACGAGCACGACCTCGCGCTCCAGGCGAGAAAGCCCAGGCTCGTGTTCATGGAGACCGGTGTGTCGGCCGGGTTCTTCCCGGTGGCCGACGAGCAGCGCATCGTGTTCAGCCGCCGCCAACTCCCCGCCGCCGGCGAGGTGAAGCCCGCGATCGCGCGTCTCACCAGCCGGAGCGGTCCGACCGGCGGCGCCGCCAAGGGACTGCTCGGCACGGTCGGACTGATCCTGCCCGACGACCCCGCGTACCGGGCCGCCGAGCCGCTCATCCGGCGGGCGGTCGAGGACGTCGGATACCGCGCCCGCACCATCAGCCTCGAGTTCGAGGATCTCTTCGAGTTCCTGCTCGCCGTCGACGGATGCGACTTCGTCGTCGTCGACGTCGCCTCCCCGCACGCGGTGCCCTGGGTCTTCCCCGAGCTGAGCGGCCGCTTCCGGCCGACCCTCAAACTGATCCACGATCCACCCGATGGCAGATACATGCCGCAGCCGTCGAAACTGGTGAGCGGAGCCGCCCTCCGAGCAGCCGAGCCGGCGGACCGCATCACGGTCCACTGGAGCCACCCGGAGGAACTCGCCGGCCGGATTCAGGACCTGGTGGCCCGGTTCTACCAGCCGCGGCTGGAGTTCGAGACCTACGAGGAGGGCGTCGGATACTTCCGCAGCCTCGGCCGCGCACAGGGCACCATCTTCCTCAGCAATGCCCGCGGGGACGACGCGCTGGCTCAGCGCATCGGCCGCAGCCTCGAACTACAGAACCTGTCGTACTTCCACTACCTGCGCCGCAACACCATCGAGCTCGGCGCCGACTGGCGTAGCCAGCTGTACGCGAACGTGGCCGCGTGCCGGGTGTTCCTGCCGCTCATCAGCCAGCACTACTGGGAGAGCGAGTACTGCCGGGAGGAGTACGACATCGCCGAACGGCTGCGCGCCGACGGTCGGCTGGTGATCCTGCCGTACTTCCTCGGCCCCGGCGTGGCGCGGCAGGTCAGCTTCCAGGGCCGGGCCGTCGGGCACCTCTCCCAGGACGAACAGGTCGCCGTCATCAGCCGTGACGTGGACAACGAGTTCGTCGAGCGCCGCCGGCTGGAGGACCGCGGCGTCGCGGCCGGGGAGCGCGGTGCCGCGACCCGCGCGCCCGCCGCGGGACGCCGGTGCGACATCGCGCTCGTCACGCTCCTGCCCGAGACCCATGAGGCGCTGCGCCGGCATCTGGAGACCTCCGGCGCGCACACCGAGACCGCACTGCACGGCACGGGATGCGCATGGCTGCGCACCAGCGTCCGGGCCGTGGGCCGCAGCAGCGCCTACGAGGTGGTGGTGGCGCAGCCCTGCGCCGGCCGCGACGGGGTCGGCAACGCCGTAGCCGCCACGATCGAGGAGTACCAGCCCGAGACGGTGGTCTTCGTCGGAGCCTGCTGCGCCGTCGCCCCCGACCTCGCCCCCGGCGACGTGGTGATCTCCAGCCGACTGCACGGCTACACGCACGACGAACTGGAACAGAGCTGCCGGCCCCGCCCCGACCACAGCCACCTGGCCCACGAAGGGGTGGCCGCGCTCGGTGACAGCATGCGTCTCAACTACACCTACTGGACCGAGAAGGTGTACGAGCGCCCGCCCGGCGGTCCCCGGAGCACCGCACCGCGTGTCGTGGTCGGCCCGATCGCCTCGGGGGACGCGCCCGTCGGCGGCAGCGGGGACCCGGCCCTGCGGCCGGTGCTCGACGCCTGGCCGGGGCTGGCCGCCGTCGAGCTCGGGGGTGCGGACGCGGCGGGTGCCGTCACCCGGACCCGCAGGGCCGGCCGGACTCATGTGTCGTTCTCGATGGTGTGCGCAGTGGCCGGCACCGCCACCGAGGGCATCTCCGTCAACTCGGCTCGGCCGGAGCTGGAGAAGGCCTGGAAGCAGTACGCAGCCGACGTGGCCGCCACCCTGGTCCTGGAAGCGATCCGGTTGGCATGGCCCAGTCCGCCCAGGAGGGACGGATGATACGACGGGACAGACGGCAGCCGTGGACGCCCCCACCTCCCAGCACCGTGGACGTGAAGGTCCCCGACAGTCTGCACGCCCTGATCGAGATCCTCGCGGAGGAGGCCCACGACAACTGGGCTCGCCAGCGTCTGTCCGAGGGCTGGCGGTACGGGCGCCGGTTGAGCCGGCGACGCAGAACACACCCCCTGCTGGTCCCGTACTCCGCGCTGACCCGTGCGCAGCAGGAGGCGGACCGGGTGGTGGCCATGGGGTCGGTGAAGGTGATCCTCCGTCACGGGTACACCCTCCAGGAGCCCGCCGGCCGGTGAAAGGGGCGCTCCATGACGACCATCGCGGTGACCGGGCACATCGACCTGACGGAAAAGACCTCCGCCCTGGTGCGCACCGCCCTGGACGAACTGCTGCGGAGCTATGCCGCCGACGGAGAACTGGTCGGGGTCTCCTGTCTCGCCAGGGGCGCCGACTCCCTCTTCGCGGAGGCCGTGCTCGCCGCCGGCGGCCGACTGGCTGTCGTCATCCCCTCCCGGGACTACCGGCACACCCGGGTGCGGCCCGAACACGCGCCGCTGTTCGACCAGTTGGTCGAGGCCGCCCACGACATCGTCGTCCTGCCGATCGAGACCGGCGGCAGGCAGGCCTACGAGGCGGCGAACAGCGTCCTCGTGGAACGTGCCGACCGGCTCGTCGCCGTCTGGGACGGCACTCCGCCCACCGGAAGAGGGGGCGGCACCGCCGACACGGTGCTCGAAGCCCTCGCGGCGGGCGTCCCGGTCGACGTGGTGTGGCCCGACGGGGCCGAGCGCACCCGCCGGGAGCGCCACAGGGGTGCCACCGGTGGGTGCGCGAGCTGACCAGCTCTTCACGGAAGTCCTTCCGTCTGGCAGAAGCCGCCTTGCGGAGCCCCCGCCGGCGTCAGGACGCTGACTGCAACCACGGCAAGCGGGGCGACGACGCCCCGCCGACAGGGACGGGAACTCCAATGCCGCACATGACCGCCTTCGCCAGGAACCAGTGGTACGTCGCCGCCTACAGTCACGAGGTCGGCCGTGATCTGCTCGGCCGGACGATCCTCGGCGAGCCCCTCGTCTTCTACCGCACCGAGGACGACGGCACCCCCGTGGCGCTGCACGACCGGTGTGTGCACCGGCGGTTCCCGCTCTCCGAGAGCCGGCTCGACGGAGACCGGATCGTCTGCGGCTACCACGGCTTCACCTACGACACGACCGGCAGCTGCGTGTACGTGCCGGGGCAGAAACGCATCCCGCGCACCGCCCGCGTCGCCTCGTACCCGGTGGTCGAGCAGGACGCGCTGGTCTGGGTGTGGATCGGCGACCCGGAGCTCGCGGACCCGCAGGTCATCCCCCGGGCCCCGCACCTCGCCTCGCCCGAGTGGGTCACCGTCAGCGGGATGGAGCCGATCGACGCCGACTACGGCCTCCTCGTCGACAACCTCCTCGACCTCTCCCACGAGACGTATCTGCACGGCGGTTACATCGGCTCCCCCGAGGTCGCCGAGACGCCGATCACCACGGAGGTCGACGAGGGCGCCGGTGTCGTACGGGTGAGCCGGCACATGGACGACGCCGAGTGCCCGCCGTTCTACGCCAGGTCCACCGGCATACAGGGGCGGATCACCCGCTGGCAGGACATCGAGTACCACGCGCCCTGCCTCTACCTCCTGCACAGCCGGATCGCCCCGGTCGGCGTACTCCCCGAGGCGGACGGCAGCGACCCGAACGGCTTCCACACCGAGATCACCTACGCCATCACGCCCTCCTCCGACGGCAAGGTGTACGACTTCTGGGCGGTCTCGCGCGACTGGGCGACGGACGACGCCGAGGTCACTGAGTTCCTGCGGGCCAACAACCACACCGTCGTCATGCAGGACGTGGACGCCCTCAACCTCCTTCAGCGGACGCTGGGTTCTGAGCGCGCCGGCTATCAGGAGCTGAGCATCAACATCGACACCGGCGGTCTCGCCGCCCGCCGTATCCTCGCCCGGCTGGTCGAGGAGGGCGCCAAGCCGGTGGAGAGGGTCCAGTGACCGCTCCGACCGGCGAGGTCTACCGCATCGACTGGCTGCCGGGCACCGACATCCTGCACGGCACCTGTCACTGCGGCCGCGAGCACACCTCTCAGGATCCGATCGAGATGTGGGAGTGGATGCTCGCCCACCCCCGGGGCCACTCGGTCGACGAGCCGCAGGGAGCCGACGCATGACCGCGCACGAAGCCGAACCCGTCGCCGTCCTGGGCGAGTTCGCAGCCGAGGCAGAACTCGTCGCCGACCTGCGGGAGTTCGCGGCCGACACCGAACTCGTAGTCGAACGGCGCGAGTTCGCGGCCGACGGCGTGCTCGCCCTCACCCTGCGCCACCCGCTCGGCGAGCAACTGCCCCGCTGGGAGCCGGGCGCGCACATCGACGTCGTGCTCGGCCCCGGTCTGGAGCGCCAGTACTCGCTGTGCGGCGACCCGGCGGACCGCTCGGCATGGCGGATCGCGGTGCTGCGGGAGCCGGACGGGCGGGGCGGATCGGCTTATGTGCACGAGCAGTTGGGGCAGGGCGACAAGGTGCGGGTGCGCGGACCGCGCAACCACTTCCGCCTGGAGGCCGCCCCCCGCTACCGCTTCGTCGCGGGCGGCATCGGCATCACCCCGCTTCTGCCGATGCTGGCCGCGGCGGAGGCGGCGGGCGCGGAGTGGAGCCTGCTCTACGGCGGTCGCACCCGCAACTCCATAGCCTTCATGGAGGAGTTGAGCCGCTACGGCGACCGGGTCACCGTCGCTCCGCAGGACGAGGTCGGACTGCTGGACCTGCCGTCCGTCCTGGACGACGTGCCCGAGGGCACCCTCGTCTACTGCTGCGGTCCCGGACCGCTGCTCGACGCGGTCGAGGCCCGCTGCCCCGGCGGCGTCCTGCACCTGGAGCGCTTCCAGCCGAAGATTCAACAGGCGGGCGCCGACAGCGAGTTCGAGGTGGTGCTGGAGCGCAGCGGGAAGACCGTCACCGTCCCGGCGGGCGTGTCCGTGCTCGACACCGTGCGCGCCGCCGGGGTCGAGGTGTTGTTCTCCTGCACCGAGGGCACCTGCGGGACCTGCGAGACCGATGTCCTCGAAGGCACCCCGGACCACCGGGACTCGGTGCTGAGCGAGGAGGAACGGGCGGCCGGCGAGACCATGCTCATCTGTGTCTCGCGCTGCCTGGGGAAGCGGCTCGTGCTCGATCTGTGATCCGCAGGTCGTCGTCGATGAGCGCCACCGCCGCCAGCAACTGGGGCAGCAGGTCCCGCCGTACGGCCTCGGCGGAGTGCCGGCCGGCGTGCGCCCCGACGCTCACGCCGGCGACCACCGCGCCGTCCCGGTCCCGTACCGGGGCGGCGACCGATCTGAGTCCCTCCTCCAGTTCCTCGTCGACGACTGCGTACCCCTGGTCCCGTATCCGGTGAAGTTCCTTGCGCAGTAAGTCGGCTGACGGTCGGGCGGCCAATTCTTCGGCCGACAGGTGGGCGAGGAGCACCCGTCCCGCCGCGGTGGCGCGGGCCGGGTGGCGGGTGCCCACGGCGATCGTGGCCGCCAGGACGCGGCGGGCCGGGAGACAGGCGACGTGGACTATGTCGTCGCCGTCGAGGACGCACAGGGACGCCGACTCCCCTGTCCGCGCGACGAGTTGCTCCAGATGCGGGGCCGCGAGCTGCGGCAGGGTGGAGCCCGCGAGGTAGGAGTAGCCGAGCTCAAGGACGCGCGGGGTGAGCCGGAAGAGGCGCCCGTCGGACTGGACGTAGCCGAGGTCGGCCAGGGTCAGCAGCAGCCGGCGGGCGGCGGCGCGGGTCAGCTCGCAGGCGCGGGCCACCTCGCTGAGCGTACGGGCGGGATGCTCGGCGTCGAAGGAGCGGATGACGGCGAGGCCGCGCTCGAAGGACCTCACGAAGTGCGGTGCGCGGACTGCCGCAGGCATCGTCGCCTCCAGACGGACGCACGGAGTGCGCTCCGGGAGCACGGTAGAAGCGCATTTCGATAACTGTCAACAATTTTGTTAGCCAAACCATTGACCCGGTCGGACGCCGGGTTCTACGTTCCCGCTGAGCACCAAGAAGAGCACCACTGTGCGCTGTGCGCACAGCCTGTCGGAACACCGTTGTCTGCACAGGAGGAGCCGTATGCGTCGTCTGCTCGCCGGTCTCACGGTCGGCACATTTCTGCTCGCCACCGCGGCCTGTGGCTCGTCCGACGGGTCGAGTTCGTCGAAGAGCACGTCCTCGGGGGGCACCACCACGGTCAAGGTGGGGGTCATCCCCATCGTCGATGTCGCCCCGCTCTACCTCGGCCAGAAGCAGGGCTTTTACAGCAAGCAAGGCCTGAAACTGGCCATGACGCTCGCGCAGGGCGGCGCGGCCATCGTGCCGGGTGTGGTCAGCGGCCAGTTCCAGTTCGGCTTCTCCAACATGACCTCGCTGATGCTCGCCCAGTCCAACGACGTCCCGGTGAAGGCCATCGCCAACGGCGTCGCCTCAACCGGCGTCTCGGGCAAGGACTTTGGCGCCCTGGTCGTCAAGAAGGGCAGCACGCTGAAGTCGGCGAAGGAGCTGGAGGGCAAGAAGGTCGCGGTCAACACGCTGAAGAACATCAACGAGACGGCCGTACGCGAGTCCGTCCGCAAGGCCGGCGGCGACCCGGACAAGGTGAAGTTCGTCGAGCTGGCCTTCGACCAGATGCCGGCCGCGCTCGACAAGGGCCAGATCGACGCGGCGATGGCCGTCGAACCCGCGCTCACCACGATGCTGAACCAGGGCGCCCAGCAGATCGCCTGGCCGCTGGTCGACGTGGCGCCGAACCTCACCGTCGCCATGTACTTCACGTCGTCGGCGTACGCGGCCAAGAACCCGGACGTGGTCAAGAAGTTCCAGCAGGCGACCGCCGAGTCCCTGGCCTACGCCGACGCCCACCCGGACGAGGTCCGCCAGATCGTCGCCACCTACACCAAGGTCCCGGCCAGTGTGCTGGCCAAGGTGATCCTGCCCAAGTGGCCCGCGGATCCCAACCGTTCGTCGATCGAGGCGCTGGAGAAGCTGAGCGAGACCGACGGCCTCTTCAAGAAGACCCCCGACCTGAACACGCTGCTCCCGTGAAAGGACTGAACACCGCACTCGGTGCGGCCGGACTCGCGGCCTTCCTCGCCCTCGGCGAGGTCGTGCCGCGCGTCGGCATCGTCAAGGAGGCCTACTTCCCGCCGACCAGCAGGATCGCCTCCGCGTTTTGGATCGAGCTAAACGACGGCGCGTTCTGGTCGGCGCTCGGCGACACCCTCACCGGCTGGGCCCTCGGCCTCGCGATCGCCGTCGGCGCGGGCATCGTCGCCGGCGTCCTGCTCTCCGTCGTCCCCCACCTCCGCGAGGCGACCGCCTCGACGATCGAGTTCCTCCGCCCGATCCCCTCGGTCGCCCTCATCCCCCTCGCGGTGCTGTTGTACGGCACCGAGCTCAAGTCGGTGCTGTTGCTCGTCGTCTACGCCTCCTTCTGGCAGATCCTCATCCAGGTCCTCTACGGCGTCCAGGACGTCGACCCGGTCGCCGAGGAGACGGCGCGGTCCTACGGTCTCGGCACCTGGGCCCGGGTCCGGCACGTGCTGTGGCCGAGCGCGCTGCCGTACGTCATGACCGGCGTACGGCTGGCGGCGGCCGTCGCGCTGATCCTCACCATCACGGCCGAACTGGTCATCGGGGCACCGGGGTTGGGCGCGACCATCATGGTCGCGCAGAGCTCGCAGGCCGTGCCCGAGATGTACGCGCTGATCGTGGTGACCGGTCTGCTGGGGCTGATCATCAACGTGGGCGCGCGGACGGTGGAACGGCGGGCGCTGGCCTGGCACCAGTCGGTGCGCGGAGAGGTGGCGGCATGAGGCGCGTCCTGCTCCGGCTGCTGTTCGTGGTCGCGCTCCCGGCGGTGCTGCTCACCGTCTGGTGGCTCGCGTCGGACGGCAGCACCAATGTGTTCTGGCCACCGCTGCGGACGATCCTCAAGACGTTCCCGGACGTGTGGACCGCCGACCGGTTCAGGACGGACGTCCTGCCGAGTGTGCTGCGGCTGACGGCCGGTTACGCCGCGGCGGCCGTCGCCGGGATCGCGCTCGGCACGGTCATCGGCTCCTACCGGCGGGTGCGCGCGGTGTGCGAACCGGTCCTGGAGTTCCTGCGCGCGGTGCCGCCGCCGGTCCTGGTCCCGGTCATCATGCTGTTCGCGGGCATCGGCGACACCATGAAGATCGTGGTCATCGCGAGCGGCTGCGTCTGGCCGATCCTCCTCAACACGGTCGAGGGCGTCCGCGCGGTCGACCCGGTGATGAAGGAGACGGCCCTCTCCTACGGCATCACGGGCGCCGCCCGCCTGCGGAATCTGGTGCTGCGCTCGGCGAGCCCGCAGATCTTCACCGGGCTGCGCCAGGCGCTGTCCATCGGGATCATCCTCATGGTCATCAGCGAGATGTTCGCCGGCACCGACGGACTGGGTTACACCGTCGTCCAGTTCCAGCGCAGTTTCGCGGTGCCCGACATGTGGACGGGCATCCTCGTCCTCGGGATGCTGGGATTCCTGCTCTCCGTCGTCTTCCAGGTGGTCGAGCGGCGGGTGCTCGGCTGGTACCACGGCCTGCGCGCAGCCACCCGCCGGTCCCCGTGAACATCGTGAAAGGGCGGTCCATGCACGCGCTGCTCGACGTATCCGGCCTCAAAAAGGTCTACGAGGGTTCCGGCCGCCGGGTGGAGGCGGTGCGGGACCTCAGCTTCACCGTCGACACCGGCGAACTCGTCTGTCTCGTCGGCCCGTCGGGCTGCGGCAAGACCACCCTGCTCAAGTGCATGGGCGGACTGCTCACGCCGACCGCGGGCGAAGTCCTCCTGAACGGAAGGAAGGTGAGCGGTCCGCCACCCGGGATGGCGTTCGTGTTCCAGGAGTACGGACGCAGCCTGTTCCCCTGGATGCGGGTCGGCGAGAACGTCGAACTACCTCTGAAGCAAAAGGACTTGAGCAAATCGCGGCGACGGGAACTGGTCACGGACGCACTGGAGTCGGTGGGGCTGGCGGAGGCGGCCGGGGCGTACCCGTGGCAGCTGTCCGGCGGCATGCAGCAACGGGTAGCGATCGCCCGCGCTCTCGCCTACGAGCCCGAAGTCCTGCTGATGGACGAGCCGTTCGCGGCGGTCGACGCACAGACCCGGGCCGATCTGGAGGACCTGGTACGGGGGTTGTGGCGGGAGCGCGGCATCACGATCCTCTTCGTGACCCACGACATCGACGAGGCCGTCTACTTGGGCGAGCGAGTGGTGGTGCTCTCCGCCTCACCGACCGTCGTGCAGGAGCAGCTGAAGGTCGATCTGCCCGTGGAACGCGACCAGTTGCACACCCGGGTCGACCCGCGCTTCGCCGAACTGCGGACCCATGTGTACGAGCAGATCCAGGCGGCGAAGCGCGGGACTCTTCCGGTGCAGGACCGGCTCACGAAGACAGATACGCCTCCACTTCGCTGAACTGCGCTGCCGGCCAGCCTGTGTTGGCGGTGACGTTGAGTCGCAGATAGCGCAGGTTGGCGCTGCTGGGCAGGGCCACGGTGACCGTGTTGCCGGTCGCCGGGTCGAAGCGGTATCCGGTGGAGCCGACGACGGTGGAGTAGGCCGAGCCGTCGGTGCTCCCCAGCACGGACAGTGTCTGTGTGCGGGCGCTCCAGGTGGACGCCGGCGGCAGCTTCAACACCAGCCTGCGGACGGCCTGGTTGGCGCCGAGGTCGACCGTCCAGGCCTGCGGGAAGGCGTTGTTGGCGGACTCCCAGTAGGTGTTCGCGTCGCCGTCGACCGCCTTGCCGGGTGTGTAGACGTCCTGCGAGCCGGTCGCTGTGGCCGGGCGCCCCTTGGCGAGGTTGGTGTTCTGGTCCGGGGGCGGGTTGCCCTGGCCGGGCTGCGGCCAGGTCGAGCAGTCCGACCAGGTGCTGCTCCAGCCGGAGTTGCCGCCGCCGCCGCTGAGGGTGAAGGCACCGGAGCCGGACGGGTAGGGGCAGTTGTAGATGCCGGCCGCGCCGACGCCGGTGGCCTGTACGTTGCTGAACTTCGCCGCGCCCTGCGCCTCCGCCTGGACGACGACCGTACCGGTGTTCTGCACGGTCGCACCGCTGACGTTGACGTTGCCGGTCGAGTAGCCGTGCCCGCCGCCGGAGACGAACTCGAAGGCGCTGTAGGGGCTGTTGGTGATGGTCGTGTTGGTGATGTCGACCGTTGCGTTGACGGCGCTGTCGTAGGAGTCGACGCGCAACGCGCCCATGGGGTGGTTCCAGTTGGGGTTGATCGCGCCGGTGCGGACGAGGGTGTTGCCGTCGACCGTGATGGTGCCTGCGAGGGGGTAGAAGGGGTCGAGGAACTTCTGGTTGGAGATCGCGATGCCGCTGCCGAGGGCGTTGGTGTCGGAGATCAGGTTGTTGCGGACCGTGATGTTCGTGCCGCCGTAGATCGCGATGCCGTTGGCGAGGTTCGGCTGCGAGATGGTGTTGTTCTCGAAACTGCTGTTGGTGTCCGGGGAGTTGAGCGACCACATGGCGAGGGAGTCGTCGCCCTGGTTGCGCAGGAAGTTGTTGCGGACGATCACGCCGTGGGCGCTGCCGTTGAGGTTGAGGCCGTCGGCGGTGGTGTCGAGGACGCGGTTGTTCTCGACGACGAGGTTGTCGTTGTTGCCCGTCAGCCAGAAGCCGCACTTGAGGTGCTGGATCCACATCCCGGAGACCGAACTCCCAGGCCCCAGCGTCCCGTTGACGAAGTTGTCCGGGTTTGAGTCGACGCGCTCGGTGACCTCGCCGATGACCGCGAAGTCCTTGATGTGGACGCCGCCGGAGGAGCCGGACTGGTCGATGAAGCGCGAGGTGTGCACGACCGAGTACCACTGACCGGCACCCTGCAAGGTCACGTTCTGTACGCCGCTGAGGGAGGAGGTGAGCCGGTAGTCGCCCGGCGGGATCCACACCACTCCCCCTTGGGCGGCGGAGATGGCGTCCCGGAAAGCCTGGGTGGAGTCGCCCGCGCCGCTGGGGTCGGCGCCCTTGGAGACCACGGACACCGAACCGGCCGGCTGCGCGGCGGCCCCGGCGACCTGCTCGAAGTCGGCGACGGCGACGGTGACTTGGGTACCGGTCGCGACGAACGCGACCTTGTCGCCCTGCTGCACGTTCTGGCCCAGCAGGAGCCGGGAGTTGTCGAAGAAGTGGTGCGTCTCGGCGCCCGCGATCCAACCGGTGTCGACGTACGAGTACTTGGACGTGACGGCGAGCGTCCTGGCGATCCTGGTGCCGTTGACGTACACGTCGAGGCTGCCGCTCTGCCCGTCCGGGACGTTGTAGGACACGTTCACGGCGTTGGCCGCGCGCGGCACGGTGAACTCGACGCGCTGTCCGGAGGTGAGCCGTACGGCCTGTCGCCCGGAGGCCTCGGAGGCGAGGGTCCCCTGGGTGTAGTCGGGGCCGATCCTGGTGCCGGTCGTGGTGGCGGACTCGGCCTCGACGGAGGTGAAGGGGAGGGAGGCGCCGGAGGCCGCGTGGGCGGCGGCGGGGGTCAGGGCGACGAGCATGCCCGCGGCGAGGGCGACGGCCACTCCTATGCTTGGCATGTGCCTGACAGTTCTGAGCATGGTGCTGTGCATGTGCTGATCCCTTCGAGGTGGGGGTGCGGGGATAGCGGGATGCGAGATGCGAGATGTGGGGTGGCGGTCGGCCGGTGACCGGCCGCGGCGACTGGCGACCGGCCGCGGTCGGCTGTCTGCGGTCGACCGTTGATCGTCGGCTGTCGACAGTCGCCCGTCGGCGTTACGCGGTGTGCAGCCAGGCCGCCGTGTCCTGCCGCAGCCGGCCCTGGTCGTCCAGGGGGCCGCTGGTCAGCAGAAGTCTGGTGTGCGGCGGGAGGTCGACGGGGGTGTCCGACAGGTTGACCACGCACGTCGCGCCGCCCGCCCGGGCGAAGGCGAGGACGCCGTCGGGGGCGGGCAGCCAGGTGAGGCGGCCGTCGCCGAAGGCCGGCCGGAGGCGGATCGCCTCGCGGTAGAGGTTGAGCATGGAGTCGGCCGTCCGCTGCTGACGGTCGACCGCATACGATGTCCAGCCGGCCGGCTGCGGAAGCCAGGGCTCGCCGCGCGACCCGAAGCCCGCGTACGGCGCGTCGGCCACCCACGGCAGCGGTACCCGGCAGCCATCGCGGCCGGGATCGGTGCCGCCAGACCGCAGGTACATCGGATCCTGTATCCGGTCGACCGGCAGCTCTACCTCGGGCAGCCCCAGCTCCTCCCCCTGGTAGAGGTAGACGACGCCGGGCAGGGCCAGCGACAGCAGCGCCGCCGCCCTGGCGCGCCGGGTACCGAGGGCGAGGTCGGTCGGGGTGCCGAAGGCCTTGGTGGCGAAGTCGAAGCCGGTGTCGGCGCGGCCGTAGCGGGTGACCGTGCGGGTCACGTCGTGGTTGCACAGGACCCAGGTGGCGGGGGCGCCGATCGGGGCGTGCTCGGCGAGGGTCTCGTCGATCGACGTGCGCAGCCGGTCCGGATCCCAGGGGCAGGACAGGAAGGAGAAGTTGAAGGCGGTGTGCAGTTCGTCGGGGCGGAGGTAGCGGGCGAAGCGTTCGGTGTCGGGGAGCCACACCTCGCCGACGAAGACGGCACCGTACTCGTCGGCGACGGCCCGCCAGGAGCGGTAGATGTCGTGGAGTTCGTCGCGGTCGACGAAGGGGTTCGGGTCGCGGCCCTCGACGAAGTCGGGCAGTGCGGGGTCCTTGGCGAGCAGTGCGGCCGAGTCGATGCGGACCCCTTCGACCCCGCGCTCGAACCAGAAGCGCAGGATGTCCTCGTGCTCCTGACGCACCGCCGGGTGGGCCCAGTTGAGGTCGGGCTGCTCGGGGGTGAACAGGTGGAGGTACCAGTCGCCGTCGGGGAGGCGGGTCCAGACGGGTTCGGTGGAGGCGGCGAACTGGGACGGCCAGTCGTTGGGCGGGAGTTCGCCGTGCTCTCCGCGTCCGGGACGGAAGTGGAACAGGTCGCGTTCGGGACCGCCGGCGAGGGCGGCGCGGAACCACGGGTGCTGGTCGGAGACATGGTTCGGCACGATGTCGACGATCGTGCGGATGCCCAACTCCCGTGCCTCGCTGATGAGTTTCTCGGCCTCGGCGAGCGAGCCGAAGGCCGGGTCGATGGCGCGGTAGTCGGCGACGTCGTAGCCGCCGTCCTTCATCGGCGACAGGTACCAGGGGGTGAACCACAGGGCGTCCACGCCGAGTTCGGCGAGATACGGCAGTCTGGCGCGGACGCCCGCGAGGTCGCCGGTGCCGTCGCCGTCGCCGTCCGCGAAGCTGCGGACGTACACCTGGTAGATGACGGCCGAGCGCCACCAGTCGTCGTGACTCTGGGCATGGGTGGGCTGTCCCACTGTGCTGGCCTTTCTGTCGGAGGGCGTCGAGGGGCGGTGTCAGCCCTTCGTGCTGCCCGCGCTGATCCCGGCGATGATGTGGCGCTGGAAGACCAGGAACATGGCGACCATGGGGATGCTCGCGATCACCATCGCGGCGATGAGCACGGTCAGTTGGATGTTCTGCGACAGCTGGACGAGTGCCACGCTGATCGGCTGTTTGTCGGTGTCGGAGAAGACCATCAGCGGCCACAGGAAGTCCTGCCACACGGCGACCAGGGCGAAGATCGAGACGACGCCGAGGACGGGCCGGGACATGGGCAGCACGATGGACCACAGGATGCGGAGTTTTCCGGCGCCGTCGATCTCGGCGGCCTCCATGACGTCGCGCGGGAGTTGGTCGAAGAACCGTTTGAGGAGGTACAGGTTGAAGGCGTTGGCGACGGCCGGCAGCCAGATGCCGAGGGGGTCGTTGAGCAGGCTGGTGTGGATCAGCGGGAGGTCGGCGACGGTCAGGTACTTCGGTACGACCAGGGCCTGCGCGGGGACCATCAGCGTCGCGAGGATGCCGCCGAGGATCAACTTGCCGAAGGCGGGCTTGAGTTTGGACAGGGCGTAGGCGGCGGCCGTGCACAGGACCAGCTGGAAGGCCCAGGCGCCGGCGGCCTGGACGACCGTGTTCCAGAGGTGCTCCGGGAGCTGCATCAGGTCCCAGGCGTCGGTGTAGCCGCTGAGGTGCCAGTGCTTGGGGATGATCGTGGGCGGGGTCTGGGCGATCTCGTCCGGCGACTTCATCGCGCCGGTCACCATCCAGTAGACCGGGAAGAGGAAGGCGAGCGCGAAGAGCACGAGGACGCCGGAGAAGACGGTCCAGTAGACGGCCCTGCCTCGGGGCCGGGCGAGCGCGGCCGGGGAGAGCAGCGTGCGGGTGCTCACAGGTCGTCCTCTCCGGAGCGGGTCAGCCGCAGATAGACGGCGGAGAAGGCGCCGAGCAGCACGAGGAGCATCACGCTGAGCGCGCAGGCGCCGCCGAAGTCGTTGTAGAGGAAGGCGTATTTGTAGATGAGGTAGAGGACGGTGACGGTCGCGCTCTCCGGGCCGCCGCCCGTGATCACGAAGGGTTCGGTGAAGACCTGCATCGTGGCAATGATCTGAAGGAGCATCAGCATGAGGATGACGAATCGGGTCTGAGGGATCGTCACATGCCGGACGCGTTGCAGCAGACTCGCGCCGTCCAGTTCGGCGGCCTCGTACAGCTCGCCGGGGATGGACTGGAGCGCTGCCAGGTAGATGAGGACGGTGCCGCCCAGGTTGGCCCAAGTGGCCACGATCACCAAGGAGATGAGGGCGGTGTCGGTGCCGTTGGACCAGTTCGAGGTGGGCAGGTGCAGGAAGCGCAGCGTCTCGTTGGCGAGGCCCGCTCCGGGGTCGTAGAACCACTTCCACAGCAGGGCGGTGACCACCGGCGGGATCATCACCGGGAGGTAGACGACGACCCTGAAGAACGCCTTCCAGTGCCTCAACTCGTTGAGGACCAGGGCGAGTACGAAGGGGATCGCGAAGCCGATGAGCAGGGCCAGCAGGGTGAAGACGAGGGTGTTGCGCCAGGCGGCTGAGAACTCGGGGTCGTGCCAGACGCGGGTGAAGTTGGCGGTGCCGACCCACTCGGGCGAGGAGCCGGGCGTGTACTTCTGGAAGGCGATCACGACCGCGCGGATCGCCGGGTACCAGGAGAACAGGGCGAAGCAGATGAGGCCGCCGATGAGGAAGGCGTAGGCACGGGCCTGGTCGAGGAGGCGGCGCCGCCCCCGGCCCCCTACCGGGGGCGGCGCCTCGACCTGTCGTACCGCCGTCGGCTCGACGGGGCTCCGGGTGGCCGTCCGGGTCATCGGGTCAGCCCCGGGCCAGGATGCCGTCGATCTTTCCGGAGGCGTCCTTGAGGAGTTGGTCGATGTTCGCGTCCTTCTTGGTGAGGACGGCGGAGACGGCCGAGTCGAGGACGGAGTAGATCTGCTGGGCGTCCGGCGGCTCGATCTTCTTCTGGAGGGGCGCGTTGCCGTCCAGGAAGGTCTGGTAGTTCTGCACCGGGACGTTGGAGTTGGCCTTCTTGACCTGCTGGTCCTTGGCGTCGGCGGCGCCGGTGAACAGGCGCGGTTCGGGCAGTCCGACGGGGGCGTTGGCCTTTTTGGCGCGGGCGTAGTCGCCGAGGAAGCCGCTGCCCGGGGTGAGGAACATGGAGTCGAGCCACTTGAGGCCGGCGCGGATCTGGGCGGGCGTGTCGTGCTTGTTGAACATGTAGCCGTCGCCGCCGATGAGCGTGCCCTGGCCGCCGGGCATCGGGCCGAGGGCGAGGTCGTCGTAGTTGCCGCCCTTCTCCTTGACCAGGATCGGGATGTTGTCCGGGGCGGAGAGGTACATGCCGAGCTTGCCCGAACCCATCAGCTGCTGCACGTCGTTGATGACGAGGAGCTGCTTGCTGCCCATCGAGTTGTCGGTCCAGCGCATGTCGTGCAGGTTCTGCAGCACGGCGTGGCCCTGCGGGGTGTCGATGGTGGCCTTCTTGCCGTCGGCGCTGACGACGTCGCCGCCCTGCGAGTACATCTCGGCGGTGAAGTGCCAACCCCCTTGGTTCTGGGCGCTGTAGTCGGCATAGCCGATGGTGCCGTTGCCGAGCGCGGCTATCTTCTTGGCGTCGGCGCGGACTTCGGCCCAGGTCGTCGGCGGCTTGTCGGGGTCGAGGCCGGCCTGCTGGAAGAGCTTGCGGTTGTAGAGCAGGCCCATCGAGTAGCCGGTGCGCGGGATGCCGTAGATCTTGCCGTCGACGGTGTAGATGTCGCGCAGCTGCTTCTGCAGCGTGTCGTAGCTCTTCAACTCCTTGATGTACGGGGTGAGATCGGCCGCCTGGTTGATGTCGACGACGTGCTTGGCGTCGGTGAAGTACGTGTAGAACACGTCCTCCATCTGGCCGCCGGCGAGTTTGGCGTCGAAGGTCTTCGGGTCCTGGCAGGGGAACGCGTCGTGCGCTACGACGTCGATGTCGGGGTTCTTCTTCTCGAAGGCGGCGACGTCGGAGTCGAAGAACCCGCGGTCGACCTTGGCGCTCTTGGGCGGCTCGCAGTTGACCGTGATGCGTGTCTTGCCGCTCGCCGAGTCGCCGCCGGACCCGCAGGCGGCGGCGGTGAGCGCGAGCGAACAGACGCCGATCGCGGCGAAGGTACGGCGGAACCCGGTGCTTCTCATCGGTGGACCCCTCTGGGCAGGAGCGGTGGGCGCCCACACTCAAGCACCGCCGACATCTCTCCGCAAGATGTCGCGCAGAATCTGTAATTATTCGACAGCGGGGCGCCTGTCAGCTGCGCGGGGCTTGCGCAGTGGAACCTCTGACTACCAATTCCGGTTCGAAGAGGAGTTCTTCGGCGGGTACGACGGAGCCGCCGACCTGAGAGTTCAGGAGCTCGACGGCCGCCCGGCCCATGGCCTCGATGGGCTGGCGGACGGTGGTCAGCGGGGGCTCGGTGCAGTTCATGAACGCGGAGTCGTCGTAACCGACGACGGAAATCTGTGACGGGACGTCAAGTCCCTTGCGGCGGGCGGCCCTGACCGCGCCGAGGGCGAGCGGGTCGCTGGCGCAGATGATGCCGGTGACTCCCCGGTCGATCAGCCGGGAGGCAGCCGCGTGACCGCCCTCGATGGAGAAGATGGCGCGCGCCACGAACTCGTCGGGCAGATCCGGGGACAGGGCCCGCGCGGCGGTCAACTTCCTTGCCGACGGCATGTGGTCGGCGGGGCCGAGGACCAGCCCGATGCGCTCATGGCCGAGGGAGGCGAGGTGCCGCCAGGCCTGCTCGACGGCGACCGCGTCGTCGCAGGAGACGGCGGGGAAACCGAGGTGGTCGATGGCCGCGTTGAGCAGGACGACCGGGATGTTGCGCTCGGCGAGCAGCCGGTAGTGGTCGTGCGGTGCGTCCGCCTGGGCGTACAGGCCGCCGGCGAACACGACGCCGGAGACCTGCTGTTGCAGCAGCAGCGTCACGTAGTCGGCCTCGGAGACCCCGCCCTTGGTCTGGGTGCAGAGCACCGGGGTGAGGCCGAGTTGGGCGAGCGCGCCGCCGATCACCTCGGCGAAGGCGGGGAAGATGGGGTTCTGCAGCTCGGGCAGCACCAGGCCCACCAGTCGCGCGCGTTCACCGCGCAGCTGGGTGGGCCGCTCGTAGCCGAGGACGTCCAGGGCCGACAGCACCGACTGCCGGGTGGAGTCGGAGACTCCGGGTTTGCCGTTGAGTACCCGGCTGACCGTGGCCTCACTGACCCCGACCTTCTTCGCCACCTCAGCAAGTCGTCGCGTCATGTGCGCAAGAATAGCGCAAGCGACGCAAGTGGTTTGCGCCATGGGGCAAGTGACCTGAACCGGCTCACGGCGTCGCGGGCCCCGATGTCAGTTGTGTGCTGCCCACAGACCGCGGACATGTCCCAGGTGACGGGTCATGATCTCACGCACGGCCCGCTTGTCACGGTCCAACAGCGCATCCAGGAGGTCCAGGTGCTCCTGGGCGGAGGCCAGCAGGCGTCCCTCCTTGACGAGGGCGGTGAGCCCGTACAGGCGGGACCGCCCCCGCAGATCACCGACGACCTCGACGAGATGGGCGTTGCCGGCCAGCGCGAGGAGCCCGAGATGGAAGCGGGTGTCGGCCTCGACGTACGCGATGAGGTCGCCGGCCACGGCCGCGTGAACGATCTCCCGGGCGGCGGGCCGCAGCGCCTCCAGCGAGACGGGGTCGGCGGTCCCGGCCAGCCCCACCACGGTGGGGATCTCGATCAGCGCGCGGATGTGGGTGTACTCGTCGAGCTGCTTCTCGGAGACCGCGGTGACCCGGAACCCCTTGTTCGGGACGGTGTCGACCAGTCCCTCCTTGGCGAGGTCGAGCATGGCCTCGCGCACCGGTGTGGCCGAGACGCCGAAGCGGGCGGCGAGCGTCGGCGCGGAGTACACCTCGCCCGGCCGCAGCTCCCCCGCGACCATCGCGGCCCTAAGCGCGTCGGCGACCCGCTCGCGGTAACTGCTCTTCCCGCCCAGCGCGGGCAGGTCCGGGGCAGCGGTGGGCGGGGCGCCGGTGCGCTGGACGGCCATCGAGTCTCCTGGTGTACAAGCGGTGCAATGTCACGTGTGACCCGCCATTATCCCCGGGCTAGAGGATGAACCCGCCCGGGAACGGGTCGGTGGGATCGAGCGAGTACTGCGCGGTGCCGGTGATCCAGGCGCGGCCGGTGAAGCTGGGCAGTACGGCGGGTACGCCGGCGACCTCGGTGGTGCCGAGGAGCCGCCCGGTGAACCGGGTGCCGATGAAGGACTCGTTCACGAACTCGGTGTGCAGGGGGAGTTCGCCGCGCGCGTGGAGCTGCGCCATGCGCGCGCTCGTGCCCGTGCCACAGGGCGAGCGGTCGAACCAACCCGGGTAAATCGCCATCGCGTGCCGCGAGTGCCGGGGGGTCGCGTCGGGCGCGTACAGGTGGACGTGATGGCAACCGCGAATGGACCGGTCCTCCGGGTGGACGGGCTCGTCCCGGTCGTTGATCGCCTCCATGAGGGACAGGCCAGCCTTGATGATGTCGTCCTTGCGGGACCGGTCCAAGGGCAGCTCGAACTGGTCCAGCGACAGGATGGCGTAGAAGTTGCCGCCGTACGCCATGTCGTATGTCACCGTCCGCCCGTCGGCGAGGGTGGCCTTGCGGTCCAGCCCCACGGAGAACGACGGGACGTTCTTGAGGGTGACGTTCTTCGCGTCGCCGTTCTCGACCGCGACCTCGGCGACGACGAGTCCCGCCGGGGTGTCGAGGCGGATCGTGGTGACCGGCTCGACGACCTCGACCATGCCCGTCTCGACGAGCACGGTGGCCACGCCGATCGTGCCGTGCCCGCACATCGGCAGATAGCCGGAGACCTCGATGTAGACGACTCCCCAGTCGCAGTCGGGGCGGGTGGGCGGCTGCAGGATCGCACCGCTCATCGCGGAGTGGCCGCGCGGCTCGTTCATCAGGAACTGCCGGATGTGGTCGCGGTGTTCGCGGAAGTACAGCCGCCGCTCGTTCATCGTGGCGCCGGGGATGGTGCCGATGCCGCCGGTGATCACCCGGGTCGGCATGCCCTCGGTGTGCGAGTCGACGGCGTGCAGGACGAGTTTGCTGCGCATGACGCTCCTGGTGGATCGGTGCCGATGCGAGGGTGCTTACGCGAGTCCGGCCGCGACGGCCTTCTCGGTGGCGGCGCGCACGACGGCCTCCTGCTCGGGCAGCAGCGGGACGCGCGGCGGGCGCACCGGACCGCCGTACCGGCCCACGATGTCCATCGACAGCTTGATCGCCTGCACGAACTCCACCTTGGAGTCCCAGCGCAGCAGCGGGTGCAGCTGCTCGTAGAGCTTCTTCGCGGTGGCCAGGTCGCCGTCGACGGCCGCATGGTAGAGCTCGACGCTCGCGGCGGGCAGCGCGTTCGGGTAACCGGCCACCCAGCCCTTCGCACCTGCGACCGCCAGCTCCAGCAGCACGTCGTCGGCGCCGATCAACAGGTCGAGTTCCGGGGCGAGTTCGGCGAGCTGGTAGGCGCGGCGGACATCGCCGGAGAACTCTTTCACGGCGTGGATGTACCCCTCGCCGTGCAGCTTGGCGAGGAGTTCCGGCACCAGGTCGACCTTGGTGTCGATGGGGTTGTTGTACGCCACGATCGGCACGCCCGCCTTCGCGACCTCCGCGTAGTGCCCGAGGACCGAACGCTCGTCGGCGCGGTAGGCGTTGGGCGGCAGCAGCATCACGGCGGCGCAGCCTGCGTCGCGGGCCTGCTCGGCCCAGCGGCGGGACTCGGCGGAGCCGTAGGCGGCGACACCGGGCATCACCCGCGCACCGCCGATCGCGGCGACGGCCGTCTCGACGACTTTGGACCGTTCCTCGGGGGTGAGCACCTGGTACTCGCCGAGCGAGCCGTTCGGTACGACGCCGTCACAGCCGTTGTCGACCAGCCAGGCGCAGTGCTCGGCGAACTTTTCGTGGTCGACGGCGAGTTCGTCGGTCAGCGGGAGGGCGGTGGCGACGAGGACGCCGCGCCAGGGACGGTTCGGGGTGGTGGTCATGAAGCGCCTCATCTCAATGGGGTGTGACATGTCATTGCTGCTCGTCGTCCTCGGCCTCACCGGCGCGCGCCAGTACGCCGAGCGGTACGGGTCGGGCGAACGGCCGCCGGGACGGGGTGAGTTCGCACCCGGCGAGCCCTGCGACCGCGGGCCCGCACATCCGCCCCTGACACCAGCCCATCCCGGCCCGCGTCAGCAGCTTCACGGTGCGTGCGTCACCGGCGCCGAGCCCGGTCACGGCCTCGCGGATCGCGCCTCCGGTGACCTCTTCGCAGCGGCACACGACCGTGTCGTCGGTGACGAGATCGGTCCAACAGGCGGGTGGCGCGTACAGGGTGTCGAGCGCGGCGGAGAACTCCCGCAGTCGCGCACGGGACTTGGCGGCCGTCGCCCACCCGTGCGGGTCCGGTACAGCACCCGTGAGGCGGGCGGCGGCGGAGCGTCCCGCGATGTGCCCCTCGGCGAGGGCGAGGTCCGCGCCGCCGATGCCGGTGGTCTCGCCGGCCGCCCAGACGCCGGGGACATCGGTGCGCTGTTCGTCGTCGACGTGGACGGCGGGACCTTCGAGCCGGCAGCCGAGGGTCTCGGCGAGGTCGGTGTGCGGGAGCATGCCGTGGCCGACAGCGAGGGTGTCGCAGGGAAGGCGCCACTCGGTCCCGGGGCGCACGTGCCCGTCGGTGTCGAGCGCGGCCACGGTCACCGCTTCCAGCCGCTCGTCGCCGTGCGCCTCGACGACGGTGTGCCGGCTGAGCAACTTGACGCGGCGGCGGATGAGTTGAGCCGCGTACTGGGCACCTTCGGCGACCTTCCCGGGCTGTGCCGCGAGCACACGGGTCCGTCGTAGAAACTCCTTGGGGTCGGCGGATTCGACAAGTGCGGCCACTTCGACGCCGGATGCCGCGAGACCGGTCGCCACGGGGAGGAGGAGTGGACCGGTCCCTGCGACCACGGCGGTTCGTCCGGAGACAGCCAGGGAGCCCTTGAGCATGGCCTGCGCGCCGCCCGCGGTGAGGACTCCGGGAAGGGTCCAACCGGGGAAGGGGAGGACCTTCTCGTAGCCGCCGGTGGCGATCAGAACGGCGTCGGCGCGCACCTCGACCGGGTCCTCCTGTGCGGGGCCGCCCAGGGTGTGCACGGTGAAGTGGTCCGACCGGCGCTCTACGAACCAGACATGATGGTCCGTCAAGTGTGTTGCGTGGCCTGCCTCTGCGTATCGCGCGAGGGAGTCACGGAGCCGCTCCCACGTCCGCCATTGGTGGTGCAGGGCCTGCGGGCGGCGGGCGTTCAGTTCGGCGGCGGGCTGTCGGTAGAACTGGCCGCCCGCCCGCGCGGCCGAGTCCAGCAGCGTGACGCGGACGCCGTGTGCCGCGGCGGCCACGGTGGCGGCGAGTCCCGCCGGGCCCGCGCCGATCACGGCGAGGTGCGGTCGCTCAGCCATCGTGGCCCGTTCCATCCTGCGTGCGGATGGCGTCACCAGGTTGCAGGGGCGCCAGGCAAGCCCGTTGGTTCGGGCGGTCGTTGACGGTGACGAGGCAGTCGTAGCAGACGCCGATGCCGCAGAAGACACCACGCGGCGTTCCCCCGACTCGGGTGGTGCGCCAGGACGTCACGCCCGCCGACCAGAGGGCGGCGGCAACGGTCTGGCCCGGGACTGCCTCGATCTCACGGCCGTCCAGGGTGACCGTGAAGGCCGGTTCCGGGAGGGCGTCGGCGAGGTTCTGCGGGGATCCTGGGCTCACTCGCCCTCCTGGTCGGGGAAGCGGTCGGGACGGAAGGGCGCGATGTCGAGGTCGGAGGTCTTGCCGCCGAGGAGTTGGGCGATCAAGTGCCCGGTGCCGGTGGCGAGTCCGATGCCGGCGCCCTCGTGCCCGCAGGCGTGGACGAGGCCGGGGACCCGGGGGTCGGGGCCGATGGCGGGGAGGTGGTCCGGCAGGTAGGGGCGGAAGCCGAGGTAGGAGCGCATCGCCCGCACCTCGGCCAGGAACGGGAACAGGCGGGTCGCGCCCGCCGCCAGCGCCCGCAGGACCGGCAGCGAGAACTCCCTGTCGAAACCCACGCGTTCACGGCTGGCGCCGATCAGTACGGGCCCGGCGGCCGTGCCCTCCACGACGGGTGAGGTCTGCAGGGCGGCCGAGTCGCTGGCCACGTCGGCCACGTAGTCGGCGGCGTACACCTTGTGGTGGATCAGGCGCGGGAGCGGTTCGGTGACGAGGACGAAGCCTCGGCGCGGGAGGACGGGGAGGGTGGTGCCGGCTAGAGCGGCGAGTTCACCGCCCCAGGTGCCGGCGGCGTTGATCACGGTCGGGGCGAGGATGTCGCCCGGCGCGGTGCGGACGCCCTGGACCGTTCCATCGGCCTTGCGGAGGACGGCCGTCACCGTGCGGCCGGTGAGCAGGCGGGCGCCGGAGACCCGGACGAGGTGGGCGGCGGCCAGGGCGGGCATCACCTGGCGGTCCTGGGGGTAGTACACGCCGCCCGGGAGGTCCGGGGCGAGGCGGGGTTCGAGGTCGTACAAGGCCTCGGCGTCGACCGGTTCGGCGACGACTCCGGCGGCACGCTGCTGCTCGGCGGAGCGCTCCAGGGCGGTGAGCCCGCTGGGCGTGGAGGCCACGACGAGGCCGCCTTTCTCCTCGTACTCGATGAACTCCCCCAGCTCCTCGGCGAGTTGTGTCCACAGGCGGGCGGAGAGGAGGGCGAGGTCGAGTTCGGGACCGGGTTCCTTGTCGGAGACGAGCAGGTTGCCCTCGCCGGCGCCGGTCGTACCGCCGGACACCGGGCCGCGATCCACGATGACGACGTCGAGGCCGGCCCGGGCCGCGTAGAGGGCGCAGGCGGCGCCCACCACTCCGGCGCCGACGACCACGACATCGCAGGTCAGTCGCTTGCTCACGTCAGTACTATGTCACATAGCTCTCCGCCTGAGTATGTCCTCGCGCGAATGTCGCCGCGAGGACGGTGAGCCGGAACAGACCGGCGACAATCCCACCCAGGGGTGCCTACTGACGCCGCTGCCCGAGGATGCAGAACTCGTTGCCCTCGGGGTCCGCCAGGACGACCCACGGCTGTTCGCCCTGGCCGATGTCGACCCGCCGGGCGCCGTGGGCCTCCAGACGGGCCACCTCGGCGGCCTGGTCGTCGGGCCTGAAGTCGAGGTGCAGCCGGCTCTTGGACTTCTTGCTCTCGGCGAGCCGCACGAAGTCGATCCCCGGCAGGCGGTCCGGCGCCGGACGGATCTCGAACTCGTCGTCGGAGGAGTGGACCACCACCCATCCGAGAGCCGTGGCCCACCACTGGCCCAGGGCCGCCGGGTCCTCCGCGTGCACGATTACCTGTTCCCATTCCAAGGTCATCCCCAGAGCCTAGACCGGCCGGCGCCGCGAAAAACAGGTGCTCAGGGCCTCAGACCCGGCTGGCCGTGGCCGTGTCGGCGGACAGCCGCTGTGCGACGTAGATCGGGAGCACGGAGAGCAGGACGAGTACCGCGGCCACCACGTTGACGACCGGCGCCTGCTGGGGCCGGGTCATGTTGTTGAAGATCCAGATCGGGAGCGTCTCGATGCCGGGTCCGGCGGTGAAGGTGGTCACCACGATCTCGTCGAAGGACAGCGCGAACGCGAGCAGTCCGCCGGCCAGGAGCGCCGAACGCACCAGGGGGAAGGTGACGTCGACGAAGGCGCGGAAGGTGTCGGCGCCCAGGTCCATCGCCGCTTCCTCGTACGACCCGGAGGTGCGCCTCAGCCGGGCGACGACGTTGTTGAAGACGACGACGATGCAGAAGGTTGCGTGTCCGACGATCACCGTGAACAGGCCGAGGCCCACGCCGAGCGGCTCGAGTACCGTGCTGAACGCCGAGTTGAGCGCGATGCCCGTGACGATGCCGGGCAGCGCGATCGGCAGGACGACCACGAAGGAAATGGCGTCGCGGCCGAAGAAACGGTACCGGGCGACCGCGAACGCGATCAGGGTGCCGAGCACCAGGGCGATGGCGGTGGCGCCGAGCCCGGCCTTCACGGAAACCCAAAGTGCCGCGCGGGCACCCGAGTTCTGCCGGGCGACCGACCACCAGTGCAGGGTCAGGCTGGAGGGCGGCCAGCTCGCGCTGCGGTCCGGGTTGAGGGAGTTGACGAGGACGAGCAGGAGCGGGACGTAGATCACCGCGAAGCCGAAGCCGGCGGCCACGCGCAGGGCGATGCGCGCGGAGCGGGAGAGCTGCATGACATGTCACCTCCTTCAGAGGCGGTCGACGGTGTTTTACAGGCTGCTCAGTGCGCCCGTGCGGCGCATCGCGAGCAGGTACACGACGATCACGACGACGGGGACCGTGCCGAGGGCGGCGGCCATGGGCAGGTTGAGTTCGATGTTGGAGTAGACGAGGTTGCCGATGAGCTGGGTCTTGCCGCCGACGATCTGCACGGTGATGTAGTCGCCGAGGCTGAGCGAGAAGGTGAAGATCGACCCGGCGGCGACGGACGGCAGCACCATCGGCAGCACGACCGACCGGAAGGTCCGCCCGGCCCGCGCCCCCAAGTCCGCCGACGCGTCGAGGAGGTTGGCGGGCAGCTGCTCCAGCGCGGTGTGGATCGGCAGCACCATGTACGGCAGCCAGAGGTAGGTGAGCGTGAGGACGGCCGCCGGTAGTCCGAAGCCGGGTCCGCTGAGCCCGAACGGCTTCAACATCCAGTCGGCCAGGCCGCCTTGGGAGAGGATGAGCCGCCACGCGTACACCTTCACCAGGTAACTGGCCCACAGCGGCGTGAGGATGGCGACCACCAGCAGCGGGCGCCACTTCGGCCTGGCAACTCGGGCCGTGCAGAAGGCGAGCGGGAACGCGATCACGGCGCACAGGACGGTGACGGCGAGTGCGACGCCGATGCTGCGCAGGATCACCTGCCGGTACACGGGCACCGTGAACAGCTCGTGGAAGTTGTCGGCCGAGAAGACCTTCACCACCTCGGAGGTGAAGGAGTCCGTCGTCCAGAACGCGGAGACGAACAGCACGCTCAGCGAGCCGAGATAGAGCACCGCGAGCCACAGCAGCGGTGCGGTGAGGAGCAGGGAGAGCCGCAGCCGGGGGCGCCGGTACAGCGCCCCCGCGGTCCGGTTGAGCAGGGACATGGCTCAGCCCTTGATCTCGGTCCAGGCCTGTACCCACTTGGCGTACGGCACGCACTTGACGTCGGTGCGGCCGTCGAGGCACTGCTGGATGGGCGTGTTCCAGAAGGCGATGTTCTTCCAGTACGCGGTGTCGGCGGCGTGGAAGGTGGTGCAGAAGTTCTTGTCGCTGGTCTCCTCGCAGGCCTTGGCGTTGGCGGGGGCCTCGCCGAAGTACTCGGCGACCTGGGCGTTGACCTTCGGGGAGACGATCCAGTTGAGCCACTTGTAGGCGCAGTTGGGGTGCTTGGCCTTGGCGGAGATCATCCAGGTGTCGGACCAGCCGGTCGAACCCTCCTTGGGAACAAAGGCCTTGATCTTGGTGCCTTCGTCGGCGGTGAGGTTGGCGATGACCTGCCAGGTGGTGCCGACGACGGAGTCGCCGCTCTTGAAGGCGGAGATCTCCTTGAGGTAGTCGCTCCAGTACTCGCCGATGTCCGCGTTCTGCTTCTTCAGCAGGGCGACGGCGGCGTCGAACTGTGTCTGGTCGAGCGCGTAGGGGTCCTTGATCTTCAACTCGGGCTTGGTGGCCTTGAGATAGAGGGCCGCGTCGGCGATGTAGATCGGCGAGTCGTACGCGGTGACATGGCCCTTGTACTTGGAGGCGTCGTCGAAGACCGCGGACCAGGAGGTCGGGGCGGGTGTGACCTTCTGGGTGTTGTACATCAGCAGGTTGGCGCCGCGGCCGTGCGGGATGCCGTAGGCCTTGCCCTTGACCGAGTTCCAGGCCTGGAGCTGCAAGTCGGGGAAAATGTCCTTGTAGTTGGGGACCAGGCTCGTATTGACGGGGGCGGCGTCGCCGGAGGCTATGAGGCGCAGGGAGGCGTCGCCGGAGGCGGAGACGGCGTCGTACTCACCGGTCTTCATCAGCTTGACCATCTCGTCGGAGCTGGCCGCGACCTTGGAGTTGACCTGGCAGCCCGTCTGCTTCTCGAAGTCGCCGACCCAGTTGACCTTGGGGTCGTTGGAGCCGTCCTCGACGTAGCCCGCCCAGGCGATCAGGTTGACCTCGCCCTCGCTCCTGCCGAGCTTCGACTGAGCTTTGAGGTCAGGGGGGTTGAGGCCGCCGGACGAGCTGCCCGACGAGTCGGAGGAGCCGCAGGCGGTCGCGGCGAGCAGGACGGCGGCACAGGCCGTCACCTGGAGGGTTCGGGTGAGACGCACGGCGTTCTCCATGGGTGGAGGAGATGGGTGAGCGAGCGGTCGGCGAAGGGGTGGGGGGAGGAGCGGGCGGGTCAGCGGGGGTCGGGGACGTGCACCGTGTGGCGTTGGTGCCATTGCAGTCGCACCCGGCTGCCGCGGTAGGCGGCCACGTCCTCGGCGGAGGTCTCCAGGTTCTGCTGGAGGGCGGTGAGCCGGCCGCCGGCGTCGAGGTCGACGAGGAAGCGGGTGGAGTCCCCGAGGTAGACGACCTCGGCGACGGTGCCGGCGGCGCTCTCGTGCTCCGGTTCGCCGGTCTCGGCGGAGTCCTTGAGGACGCGGATCTTCTCGGGCCGGATGCTGTAGGTGCCGGTGGTGCCGACGATCCGCTCGGCGGCCTCGCCCGCCAGCAGGTTGGAGGTGCCGACGAAGGACGCGACGAACGGGGTCGCGGGACGCTCGTAGACCTCGGCGGGGGTGCCGACCTGCTGGATGCGGCCCTGGTCGAAGACGGCGATGCGGTCGCTCATCGTCAGGGCCTCCTCCTGGTCGTGGGTGACGAAGACGAAGGTGATGCCCACCTCCCGCTGGAGCGCCTTGAGTTCGACCTGCATCTGCTCGCGCAGTTTCAGGTCGAGGGCGCCGAGGGGTTCGTCGAGCAGCAGCAGACGGGGGCGTCCGACGAGCGCGCGGGCGAGGGCGACGCGCTGCCGCTGGCCGCCGGAGAGCTGGGACGGGCGGCGGGTGCCGTAGCCCTCCAGTCGTACCTCCGCGAGGGCCTGGCGGGCGCGGGCGAGTCGTTCGGGCTTGGGAACCTTGCGGACCTTGAGGCCGTAGGCGACGTTCTGCTCGACGGTCATGTGCGGGAAGAGGGCGTAGTCCTGGAAGACGGTGTGGACGTCGCGCTCGAAGGGGGCGAGGCCGGTGACGTCCTGGCCGGCGAGTTCGATGGTGCCGCCGGTGGGGCTCTCGAAGCCGGCGATCATGCGGAGCACGGTCGTCTTGCCCGAGCCGGAGGGGCCGAGCATCGAGAAGAACTCGCCGTCCCGGATCTCCAGGTCGACGCCGGCCACGGCGGTCGTCTCGCCGAACGACTTCCGCAGATCCCGCAGCCGGATCGCAATCCCCTCCATGGGCGGGAACCTTTCTGGTGCTCTGTGACGTTGCACGGAAACATATGAAGTCATAGTTCAAAGCTCAAGGCCCCCCTAGGGTAAAGCTTGAGTCAACGTGCAAGGTGGTGACCGTGAACCAGCAGCAGCACAGCAACGGCGGCGCCCGAAAAGCCGTCTTCACGCCGGTCGACAACCGGGCGCGGGTGGACGCCGTCGTGAGCCGGCTCGGGGACGCCATCGAGCTCGGGCTGCTCGCCGACGGCGAGCAGCTGCCGGGCGAGAGCGAGCTCGCCGGACAGCTCGGCGTGTCCACGGTGACCCTGCGGGAGGCGCTGATGGCGCTGCGCCAGCAGGGTCTGGTCACCACCCGCCGAGGGCGCGGCGGCGGCAGCTTCGTGTCGCTGCCCGAGGTCCCCGGCGAGGAGCGGCTGAAGGTCCGGCTGCGCGGCTGGAGCACCGAGGAGCTGCGCGACCTCGGCGACCACTGGGCCGCCCTGTCCGGTACCGCGGCCCGGCTCGCCGCGGAGCGGACCGAGCCCGAGGATCTCGTACAACTCCGGCGTACGGCCGCGGAGTTGACGCAGGCCGAGGACGCGGCGGCGCGCGGCCGGGTGTACGGCCGGTTCCATGTCGAGCTGGCCGCCGCCGCGCAGTCGGCGCGGCTCACCCGGGAGCAGGTGGCGTTGCAGACCGAGGTCGGGGCGCTGCTGTGCCTGGTGCTCGGCAGCGACGAATATCGTGAAGAAGCCGCAGACCGTCACCGCTCCGTAATCTCGGCCGTGCAAGATGGGGCCCACGATTCGGCCAGGGAGCTGGCCGAGCGGTGCGTGCAGGAATCCACGGCGCGGCTGATCGCCGAGCGGCTGGCCCTGTAGCCGGCACCGCGTCCGCTCCCCGTCTGCTGGAGGGCACGCATGAGCCTCGCGACGGCACCGCCGGCCACGGCACCCGAGCAGTCCGTCGCGGCCGGGGTGCGCTCGGCCCTGGAGTCCGTGTTCGACGCCGTGGCCGCGACCCGCGCCGACACGGCGGCGCTGCTCACCAAGGTGGCCGTCCAGGGCCGCCGCCCCGCGACCGTCGACCTCGCCGCGCTCCGCCCGGGCCTCCATCTCCGGCTGGCCCGGCAGGAGTTGGTGTCCGGCGTCGGCTTCGTCGCCGCGCCGGGGCTGCTGAGCGACGTACCGGCCTGGCTGGAGTGGTGGCAGTCCACCTCCGACGGGGGCATCCGGCCGCTGCTGCTCGACCTCGATCCCGAGCACTCGGCGTACGCCGACTACACGCACTGGGACTGGTTCGCGCTGCCCCGCGACACCGGGGAGCGGGCGGTCGCCGGACCGTACGTCGACTACCTCTGCTCGGACGAGTACAGCCTCACCCTGTCGGCGCCGGTGCACGTGGAGGGGCGGTTCGCCGGGGTGGCCGCGGCGGACGTGTATCTACGGCACTTCGAGGCGGCCGTGATGCCGATGCTGCGCCAACTGCCCGGCCCTGCACGGCTGGTGAACGCACGCGGCCGGGTCGCGGCGTCCACCGACCCGCGCCGGCTGGTCGGTTCGCTCAGCAAGGGACCGGACTTCGCGGAGGCGTTGGCGGCGGGCCGGGCGGGGTATGCGCGGGGGCTGCGGCTGGTGCCGTGCGACGGGGTGCCGCTGGTGCTGGTCGTCGCCGAGCGCTGACCCCAACCCGCTTACCGGTCCTCCGAGTTGGGGCGGGGTTCACTCGGCCGCCGGGACCACTCTCAGGTGTCCCGCGCCGCGGCCCGGCCTGCGGGTCCTGGGCGGCGGGGTGCGGCGGGCCTCGCGCAGGACCAGCGTCAGACGCGTATAGCCCATGTTCTCAAGGGTCTTGGGGGTCTCGCCGACGATCCGGCAGTCCGTGACGCCCCAGCGCGGGTCGGGGTGCCGTACGGGGCGGACCGCGCCGTCGTGCTCCACGGCCCCCTCGCCCACCGCGCGGATCCAGTGCGGCAGGCCCTGCCGGTAGGCGGCCTCCATGATCGGGTCCTGGGCGATGTCGCGGCGGATCGCCTGGAGGCCGTGGTCGTGGGCGTGGCTCTCCACGACGGAGGCGAAGTGGGCCAGCATCGGCAGGCACCAACTCGACTCGTGCTCACCGAGAACCGTGCTCGCGTCGGGGTGGAAGAGCACGAACCGAAGGAAGTTGTCGCCCGGCATGGCCGTCGGATGCGGACCGACCGCCCGGAAAAGTGACTTGAACGCGCCGTTGGTCAGCACCACGTCCCAGCGGTGGTCCATGACGACGGAGGGAAAGGGAACGGCCTCCAGCAGCGTGGCGTAGTCCAGCAGATACGCCTGGGCCTCGGGACTCTCGGGGGCGGGCCGCGGTGCGGACCGCTGCCCACCTGCCTGATACGCCATCGGGAGGTCACCCCTCTTGCCTATGCGGCCTTCTCGCGGCGTCCTGATCCTGCTGCCCCGACTCTTGCCGTGTCAACTATCGTGGCATTTCATGATGGTTGACGGCTGAAATTGGCCACAGTTGTGGCGAGACCTGGATGCGAGTTCGAACGAACCGCTACCCTCCGGGATGTTCACGGCCACCGTTTGTGAGAGGCCTGTGAGAGACGTAGGAGATCTGTCGGTGTCGGATGGCTTCGAGGTACCGGGCGCGACGGCGGGCGCCGTGCTGCCCGCCGTAGTCGACCGCGTCACCGCGCTGGCCGAGCGGCTCGACGTCCCGCAGGCCGAGGTCTTCCACGTGGGCCGGCTCTCCGTGGCCTCCGGTGTCCCGGACCCCGTGGTCAGGGCCCTGCTGAGCGGCCGTCCCGCGGGCGAGCCCGATGTGCAGGCCCGGTTCCTGCAGCGCCTCGACCTGTTGCGCCGCACCAGGCTCAAGCCCAACGGGCGCAAGTACACCCAGCAGGAGATCGCCGACGGCGCGGGCATGTCGCGCCAGCAGGCGGGCGCGCTCATCAACGGCGACCGGCGCCCCACGATGGAGCACTGCGACGCACTCCAGCGCTTCTTCCGGGTGCACGCCGGATTCCTCACGGCCGAGGATTCCGAGGCCCTCGCCGGCGCCCTCCAGCGGACCGAGCAGGAGCTGCTGCAGAAGCTCGCCGACCGCGAGCGGGCGGCGGCCGCGGCCGCGGGGGACCCGCTGGAGCGGCTGCTGCAGGACCACGGGGTGCGCGGAATCGCCTGGCGCGCCGCGCAGTTGCCCACCGACCAGCACCGCGACAAGGTCGCCGAGTGGCTGGACATGCTCCTGGAGAGCGTGAAGCGTCCCGAGGCGTGATCCGGGGCCGCGGGAACGGGAGTTGACGTTCCGTCAGGTCGCGCTGCGTTCGCTCGCCTCCCTCAGGTCCCGTTCCGTCGCGTCACCCTGGGCCGTGACACCGGGCCGACCCTCGCACAGGAGGTCGCGCCAGTGCTCGCGGCTCCAGTGGGCCGGGGTGGTGGTGCCGGTGAACTCCGTGACCAGGGCGAGGAACCGGGCCGGGTCGGTGTGGAACGGGAAGTGTCCCGCCCCTTCGAAGATCTCCAGGCGGCTGCCCGGCATGGCCTCGTGGGCGCCGTGGGCGTGCCGTACCGGCACCACGCTGTCCCGGTCGCCCCACAGCAGCATCGTCGGCATGCCCTCGGTCAGATAGCAGCGGTCGAGCATGGTCACCACCTGGCCGCGCCAGTCGACGACCGCGCGCAGGGTGCGGATGAAGGCGTTGCGGGCGGTCTCGTCGGGCAACGCGTCGACGAGGGTGAGGAGTTCGGGGGCGTCCTGGCCGAGGTCGGTGTCGAGGAGCCTCATCAGCCCCACGGCGAGGCCGACTTGAACGCGCATGCCGGGCAACCGGAGGGCGGACAGGGCGAGATGGGAGCCCGGAAGGGTGATGAGCCGCAGCACGGGGTTGACCTCGCGGCCCACACCTCCCGCGCTGACGAGGACGAGCCGTTCGGTGCGTTCGGGGAACTGGTAGGCGAACTGCATCGCCACTCCCCCGCCCAGCGAGTGGCCGAGCAGGGTCGCGGACTCGATGCCGAGGGTGGTGAGCAGATCGCGCACGCCGTTGGCGTAGGCGGCGACCGAGTAGTCGGCCCGTGGTTTGTCGGAGGCGCCATGGCCGAGGAGGTCGGGGGCGATCACCGTGTGGGTGCGGGCGAGCTGTGGGATCAGCTCCGCCCAGGTGGCCGAGGAGTCGCCGATGCCGTGGATGAGCACGAGCGCCGGGCCTTGGCCGGCCATGCGGAAGGCACGGCGGTATCCGTGCACGACGCGGTACTGGAGCGTGAGTTCCGCGTCGCCCACCGGGCGCAGCCGTGCGGCGCGCGCCGGGCGTTGTACCGGGACGTCCTCCACGTACTCACCTCCCGTTCACCTGGCCGCCCGCGGACGGCCCAAACCCCTGCCTCCCAGCCTACGACCGCTGTCCCACCGGGGATTTCGGGGAGGTTTCGCCTCCGCTAAGCGGGCGAACCGGCGCCCGGTGAAACGGGATTGTCAGTGGCACGCGGCAAGCTGGAGTCGTGCCACCGCCGTGCGGGGGCGCACGACGCCGATCAGGGGAGAGCCGTCCTATGCAGACCGCAGTGATGACCGACCGCGAGCGCGCCGCCGTCCAGGCCTACCTACGGCTGCTGCACACGGTCAGAGCCGCCTTCGACGGCCCCCCGGGCGACCCACGCCCCGTCCTGGTCCCACCCTCGGTACTCGCCGAGGCGGACCAGGCTCTGACGGACGCCGGACTGGCGGGCAACGAGGAGGCGTTCTTCGGGCTGCTGGAGAGCTGGTGCCCGGAGGGGTGACTGGAGTGCTGGTGCCCGGAGGGGTGACGAGGGGTCAGGGATGCGGGACCGTGATCGCCGTGGCGACCAGTCCCCGTCGTACGGTCCAGCGGCCCTCGAAGGTGTCGAGGCGCTCGCCGCCGACCACCGGGCCGGGGACGAGGAGTCGGGCGCGCAGGCCGCCGCGCGCTTCGTCGCCGGGGTCCGCGAAGACTTCGATGTCGGCCTCCGAGAAGTCCAGCCACTTCCCGGTGAGCGGGAACCAGGCCTTGTAGACGGACTCCTTGGCGCTGAACAGGAGCCGGTCCCAGTGCACGGCGGGCAGGTGGGCCGTGAGCCGGGTCAGCCGTTCCTGTTCGGCGGGCAGGGCGACGGAGGGGAGGATGCCGTCGGGGAGCGGGGCGTGGGGTTCGGCGTCGATGCCGAGCGAGGCGAGGTCGGTGGCGCGGGCCAGGGCGGCGGCGCAGTAGCCGTCGCAGTGGGTCATGCTGCCGATGAGTCCGGCGGGCCAGGTCGGGGCGCCGTGGGCACCGGGCAGGATCGGCTGCGGGGGCACGCCGAGCTTCTCCATGGCGCGCCGGGCACAGGCCCGTACGGCGGTGAACTCGCGTCGCCGTTTGGGCACCGCGCGGGCCACCCGGGCCTCTTCCCCGGGGTACAGCGGGGCGTCCTGGAAGCCCTCGTCACCGTGTGTCTCCACGGTCACCACGGACTCCGGGAGCAGCTCCTCGATCACCGGCTCCGACCTCCATCGGCAGGATGCGGCGCAGTCGTCCCGGGGGTTCCGGGCGCTTCCGCCACTCGCGGGGGTATCCCACGGACACCTCTTCGAAGCGGACGCCCTCGTGGTGGGTGGTCCGCGGGATGTGGAGATGGCCGTAGACCATGGTGTCCACGCGGAATCTGCGGTGCCAGTCGGCGGTCAGGGTGGTGCCGCACCACATGGCGAACTCGGGGTACCACAGGACCTCGGTGGGGTGCCGGTCCAGGGGGTAGTGGTTGATCAGGACCGTGGGCAGGTTGTCGGGGATCCCGGTGAGTCTGCGTTCGGTCTCGGCGACCCGGGCCCGGCACCAGGCCTCGCGGCTGGGGTAGGGGTCGGGGTGCAGCAGGAACTCGTCGTTGCAGACGATGCCGGTGCCGTGCGCGTACGTCAGTCCCTCGTCCTTGGTGGCGCAGCCGGCCGGGAGGAACGAGTAGTCGTAGAGGAGGAAGAGCGGGGCCACGACGACCGGGCCGCCGGGGCCGTCCCAGAGAGGGTAGGGGTCCTCCGGGGTGAGGACGCCGAGCTCGCGGCACAGGGCGACGAGGTGGTCGTAGCGGGCGACGCCGCGCAGGGTGACGGGGTCCTTGGGGTGGGTCCACAGTTCGTGGTTCCCGGGCGACCACAGGACCTTGCGGAAGCGGCCGGCGAGGAGTTCCAGGACCCAGCGGATGTCGGCCACGGTCTCGGCGATGTCACCGGCCACGATCAGCCAGTCCTCGTCCGTGCCGGGGCGCATGTTCTCGACCAGGGCGCGGTTCTCTGCGTACCCGATGTGCAGGTCGCTGATGGCCAGCAGCTGTCCGGCACCACCGGCCGTCGACTCCACCTCTCGCCCCCTCCGCGCGCACGAATGAGGCCACGAGATCACATCCCGCCGTTCCGCGACAAGACGGCGAGGCCGCCCCGGTGGGCGGTCCGGACGGTGCTCGGGGCGGTCTTGTGACGGGAGTTCATGGGCCGGGTGGGCAGGATCGGGAAATCCGTAACACGGGCGTTGCACGCGGCACCCCTTGAAAGCCGTATGATCGCCCCAACACCACCGCCACGAACGCCTCTTCGCCGAGGGCGGTTTGGTGTCCCTCCAACCACCCTGGCCGGGCACGGCCTCGCTCCGCCGTGCCCGCGAACCCGAAAGGACGGCCCTGCATGGTCTCTCGCGTACGCGTCTGGCTCAACCGCACGTACGCGGAGAACGTGTTCTTCATGGATCAGCTGCGGAGAAATCCCAGCGATCGGGCCGTCGAGATCCATGCCACGCACGGCGACGCGGACTCCCCCGTACTGGCCGCGGCCGACACCGCGGACCTTGAGCCCGAGGGCCTGTCCCCGGCCGGTTACGTCGAGTACGCCCTCGACCAGTGCGCCCGCCGCGGCATCGACGTGTTCGTGCCCCGGCTGCACCAGTCGGAGATCGTGGCGCACCGCGCGGACTTCGAGGCGGTGGGCACGGCACTGCTGGCGCCGACCCCCGAGGCCGTCGCCGTCTTCCACGACAAGGTGATCGCCTACGAGGCCGTCCAGGCGATCGGCGTGCCCGTGCCGCCGTGGTGGCGGGTCCGCACGGCGCCCGAACTCGTCGCGGCCGTCGAGGAGTTGGAGGCCGCCGGGCACAAGGCGTGCTTCAAGCCGGCGTCCGGTGCGGGCGGGGTGGGCTTCCGCGTGGTCACGCGCGCCCCCTTCTCGCTCATGCACCTCAACGGATTCCCGAGCCCCTACGTCCCGCTCGACACCGTCGTCGAGGCGCTGGAGCAGGCCGACGAGCAGGTCGACTGGCTGGTCATGCCGCGCCTGGAGGAGCCGGAGGTGTCGGTGGACTGCCTGACCGGTCCCGACAACCTGGTCCGGCTCGCCGTGGGCCGCACGAAGAACGGCCGCCGGCGCGGTTTCACCCTGCACGAGCAGTGGCTGGAGCCGGCCCGCCGGATCGCGGAGGGCTTCGGGCTGCACTACCTCTCCAACATCCAGTTCCGGATGTTCGGCGAGACGCCGGTGCTGATGGACGTCAACACCCGCCCCGCGGGCGGCCTGCACCAGCTGTCGCTGTGCGGGGTCAACGCCCCTTGGGCGGCAGTGCAGTTGGCGCTCGGCGAGGACCCGGGCACGATGGAGCCGCCGTTCCTGGGCGCGGACTACGCGGTGGTCTCGGGCCCGCGTCAGCTGCGTCCCGTGACGCTCCCGCACCAGCGCCCGGAGGAGTCGGAGCCCCTGCTTCCGACGGTGCCCGCGCAGACCGGGACGGCGCCGGAGAGCACACTCGCACCGGAGCTGGGCAGCCGCGCGGCGGCCCGCGCCTAGGCCTCCGGGTCTCCCCTCCCCCTCCGCACCACAACTTCATACCGGTCTGGACCAATCATGGAGCAGCATCTTGACACCCTGATTGGTCCAGACCACATTGGTTGCGCACCTTCCAGCACTCCCGAACACCCCCATTCCTTCAGGGAGATCGCGTGCGCGACACACTCAGACGTTCCAGACGTCGCCTCCTCGCTCTGCTCGGTACCGCAGCCCTGGCCATGGCCGGGGCCATCGCGCTGCCCGGTACCGCGCAGGCAGCCAACGTCCTGACCAACCCCGGCTTCGAGTCGGGTTCCCTGTCCCCCTGGTCCTGCACCGGAAACCTCGGCTCGGTGGTCTCCTCACCGGTGCACGGCGGCTCCAAGGCCCTTGCGGGCGCGGTGAGTTCGAGCGACACCGCACAGTGCTCCCAGACGGTCGCCGTGCAACCGAACACGGCGTACTCGCTCAGCGGCTGGGTGCGCGGCAGTTATGTCTACCTCGGTGTCGACGGCGGCTCCTCGACGTGGACCTCCTCCCCGTCGGCGTACGCGCAGTTGACGACGTCGTTCACCACCGGCGCCTCACAGACCAGCGCCACCATCTACGTCCACGGCTGGTACGCGCAGGGCACCTACTACGCGGACGACATCAGCCTCGACGGTCCCGGCGGCGGTGGCGGTGGCGACACCCAGGCGCCGACCGCGCCGACCGGACTGACCTCCACGGGCAAGACGTCCTCCAGCGTGTCCCTGTCGTGGGGCGCCTCGACGGACAACGTGGGCGTCACGGCGTACGACATCTACAGCGGCTCGAACCAGGTCCTCAGCGTCTCCGGTACGAGCGCCACGGTCAGCGGGCTCTCGGCCGGCACCGCCTACACGTTCACCGTGAAGGCGCGGGACGCGGCCGGGAACACCTCGGCGGCCTCCAACGCGGTGAGCGTCACCACGAGTGCCGGCACCGGCGGCGGCACCGGGTTCACGCAGGCCGCGCCCTACCTGTACGAGGGCTGGGGCGATCCGCCGAGCCCGAGCACGGTGATGAGCGCGACCGGCATCAAGTGGTTCACGATGGCGTTCGTGCTGGACTCCGGCGGCTGCACCCCCGCCTGGGACGGCAGCCGCGCCCTGACCGGTGGCGTCGACCAGACCGCCATCAACCAGATCCGCGCGGCGGGCGGCGACATCGTGCCGTCCTTCGGCGGCTGGCAGGGCAGCAAGCTCGGCGCCAACTGCTCCTCCGCGAGCGCGCTCGCCGGGGCGCTGCAGAAGGTGATCGACGCCTACGGCCTCAAGGCGATCGACATGGACATCGAGAACACGGACGAGTTCGAGAACGAGGCCGTCCAGGCGAAGATCCTGACCGCGCTGAAGACCGTCAAGGCCAACAACCCCGGCCTGCGGACGATCGTCACCTTCGGCACCTCGACCACCGGCCCGACCTACTACGGCAACCGGCTGATCGAGCAGGCGCAGTCGCTCAACGCCAACATCGACGTCTTCACCATCATGCCGTTCGACTTCGGCGGCGGCTCCGACATGTACGGCAACACGGTCTCCGCGGCCGAGGGCCTGAAGACCAAGCTGAAGTCCACCTTCGGGTGGGACGACGCCACGGCCTACTCGCACATCGGGATCTCCGGCATGAACGGACTCTCCGACCAGTCGGAGACCACCACCCCGGCGATCTGGACCTCGATCAAGGACTGGGCGAACTCGCACCACATCGCACGTCTCGCGTTCTGGTCGGTCAACCGTGACCGCGGGTGTGCCGGTGGCGGAGTGGTGAGCAACTGCTCCGGCATCAGCCAGAACACCTGGCAGTTCACGTCCATCACGGCCGGTTTCACCGGCTGAGCGTCAGCGTGGGGGTGCCCCGTCCGGGTACCCCCACGCCCGCGCCAACTCCTTGAGCCTGTACGGCAGTTCGGTGTCCGGATCGACGGTGCGGGCGGGCTGGACCCGGCCCGACTTGAGGGTGCTGCTCCAGTCGCCGAGCTGCGGCCGGTGGACGCCGTGGTCCTTGCTGCCGTAGTCGAGCATGCCGCTCTCCCAGGGCACACCGAGGTACTCGCACAGGCCTCGGGTCGACTTCTCCGGTTCGGCGGTGAGGTCCTCGTACGTCATGACGTGGGCGTCGAGATGCTGCCGGGCCTCCTCCAACTTCTCGGCGTAGCCCAGGACTTCGGCGCGGATCGCCTCGTGGTCGGGGTCGTCCCGGCGCGCGGTGAGCGAGGCGACGACGACGGCGGGGTGGCGCAGCAGCAGGATGTAGCGGGCGTGCGGCCAACATCGGTGCAGGCGCGGCCAGATGAGGGTGTTGGGCGGGGTCTTGTCGACGATGACGTCCTTGCCGCTGCGCTGCAGTTCGAGGTGGAGGACCCGGTCCCACAGGACGTGTTCCAGCTCCTCCTTGTCGAGCGCGAGCGCCCGCATGGCGTCGTCGGTGAACTCGCGGGAGAGGTGGACGTGCAGGGTGCGCAGATGCATCTCGTGCGGGGCGCGGATCCGGCTGTGACTGTTCATCAGCACCCGCAGCAGCGTGGACCCGGAGCGCACGGAGGACAGCACGAACACCGGCGAGTCCACCAGGCGCGGAGCGCGCGGCGCGGTGTAGCCGTCGGCGGCCGCCCGGGGGGCGGGCATCGCGTCGAGGGGGCGGCGCGGCGGGCTGACCGCCTGGGCCATCAGCCTCCCCCGCCGCCGCAGCCCCTTGCCGATCGCGGACATCCGCGGGTCTCGCATGCTGACACCTTTCGCTCGCCGTTCCCCTCGGATCCCAGAAGGGGCAGACGAACTCCAGGTGTCACGGAGTCGAACGGCGCGGGCCGGGATCGGCCGGAAAGGGCCGCCGACCTGCCCACTTACCGTTTCCTCAATTCTTGATGGGAACCGGTCCAAGTCTTGATGGGAACCGGTCCACGTTTCGGGACGCCAACGTTCTCAGAAGCGGCCGGAGCCCCGGTACAGCTCCAGTTCCCCGTCGAGTTCCAGGGCCAGCACGGTCGCGTGCGGGTCGAGGTCGGCGCCTGCGGGCGGGTCGATCCACAGCACGCCGACCGCCTCGTGCAGCCCGCCGATCACCCGGTGGGCGAGTTCGGTGCCGGTGCCGAGCACGGTGACCCTGCGGACCGGAGTGACCAGTCCCCGGACGCCGATCTCGGCGCGTGGGACGTCGAACAGGGTGAGATAGAGGGTGCGGCCGTCGGCGGAGAGGGTGCTCGGCCCGTAGTGGTGCCCTGCCGGGAGGCCGCGGACCGTGCCGTACACGGCGTCGGAGTGCTTGCGGATCCACTCCCCCAGGCCTTCGAGGCGCTCGACCTGCGGCTGCGGGATGGTGCCGTCCTCCATCGGGCCGACGTCGAGGAGGAGGTTGCCGCCTCCGCCGATCGTCTCCGTGAAGTAACGCACCAGCTGGCTCAGCGACTTGTGGTTGTCGTCGTGGTGCTGGTAACCCCACGAGTCGTTGATGGTGAGGCACAACTCCCACGGCCCGTCCGGGGGTTCGATGGGGGCGCCCTGCTCCGGTGTCGCGTAGTCGCCCTCGCTGAGCATGCGGGCGTTGAAGACGACGTGCGGTGAGTACGAGCGGATCAGCGCGGCGAGTTCCTTGATGCGCCACTGCTCCTCGCTGCGGTCCCACTCGCCGTCGAACCACATCAGGTCGGGCCGGTAGCGGGAGGCCAACTCCTGTATCTGGCCGTCCCGGTAGGCGATGAAGCGCTCCCAGGCCGCGAGGTCCTCGTCCTCGGCGGAGCACTCGGAGTACCGGTTGTCCTCCTGCTCGGGCGGGCGGCCCGGCTTGCGGGTGGTGGCGTAGTCGGGGTGGTTCCAGTCGGAGTGCGAGTAGTAGAGGCCGACCTTGAGGCCCTGCTCACGGAGCGCGTCGGCGTAGCCGGTGAGGTAGTCCCTGCCGAGGTTGAGATCGCCGAACTCGGTGTCCCACAGGGCCACTCCGTCGTGGTGCCGGCTGGTGAGGACGGCGTACTTGGCGCCGGCACGGGCGAACAGGTCGGCCCAGGCGCGCGGGTCGTACTTCGCGCCGGTGAACCGGTCGAGCTGGGACATGTACTGGTCGTGCGGCACGATGTCGTCGTAGAACGACCAGGACTCCTGGACGCCGTCGACGGCGTAGATCCCCCAGTGGACGAAGATCCCCAACTTGGCGTCGTTGAACCACGGTTGCATGGGCACGGCTGAACTCCTGGTGCGTACAAGGTCAGTTGGGGGATGTGCCGGAGAGCGGGCCCGGCGTGCGACGAACCGGGCCCGCCCTCCGGGGTTCTACTGGCCCGCTTCCGACCGCTTCAGACGGAGCGTCAGGATCTGGAAGGGCCGCAGGGCGACGGCGACCGAGCCCTCGTCGAAGGAGACCTCCTCCTCCAGCGGGCGCTCCAGCAGGTCGGTGATCCGGGCGCCTGCGAGCGGGAAGCCCGTGCGCAGCGTGCCCTCGGCGCGACCGCCGTTCGACTCGTAGAGCCGGACCACGACGTCGCCGGACTCGTCGTCGGCGAGCTTGACCGCCTCGACGGTGATGCCGTCGCCGTCGACGGAGACGACCGGCTGCGGAGCGCCCCCCGAATCGGCCAGCCGCAGCGGGAGGTTGAGGGCGTAGCCCTCGGCGACGGCGTCCTCGATGCTCGCGCCGGGGAGCAGCGAGTAGACGAAGCGGTGCCTGCCCTGGTCGGCGCCCGGGTCCGGGATGCGCGGGGCGCGCACCAGGCTGAGTCGGACCGTGGTCGTCGTACCGCCGTCCTCGCGGACGGTGCGGGAGACGTCGTGGCCGTACGTCGAGTCGTTGATGACGGCGACGCCGTAGCCGGGCTCGGCGAGGTGCACCCAGCGGTGGCCGGAGACCTCGAAACGGGCCGCCTCCCAGCTGGTGTTGGTGTGCGTGGGCCGCTGGATGTGGCCGAACTGGATCTCGGCGGAGGAGTGCGCCGCCCGGATGTCGACCGGGAAGCCGGCCTTGAGGAACTTCTCGGCCTCGTGCCAGTCGATGTCGGTCTCGAAGTCGATCCGGGCGCTGCCGGCCCGGACGGTGATCGTCTGCACGATCTTCGAGCCCTTGCCGAAGGACCGTTCCACGCGGATCGCGCCGAGCAGCGGGTCCTGCTCGACGACCGTGATGGAGTCGACGGTCAGGAGGTCGGTGAAGCGGTTCTTGTAGTGCTTGTCTACGTCCCAGGCGTCCCAGTAGTTCGGGAGGTCGGTGTGCAGGCGGAGCAGGTTGCCCTGGTCGGCGAGGACTTCGCGGCCGCCGTGGCGCAGGTCGCGCACGGAGGCGAGGGTGCCGTCGTCGGCGAGTTCGACGCGGACGATGCCGTTGTCGAGGACGCGGTCGGTGACGGTCACCGCCTGCGGGACGTACTCGGCGGCCAGCGGGGCGCTGCCGTTCGCCGGGACCGTCGCGTACATCGGGACACCGGTCGCGGTGCGGATGACCTCGGCGCGGTCGTAGGGGCTGGTGTTGAAGACGGTGGTGCCGCCGCCACCCAGCGCGGCCACGGCGGCCGTCGTCAGCTGCTCCAACTCCGTTGCCACGCGGGCGTATTCGGCCTCGGCCTCGCGGTGCACCCAGGCGATCGAGGAGCCCGGCAGGATGTCGTGGAACTGGTGCAGCAGGACCGTCTTCCACAGCCGGTCGAGCTTCTCGTACGGGTAGGCGTAGCCCGGTACGTGCAGCGCGGCGGTGGTCGCCCACAACTCGGCCTCGCGCAGCCGGTGTTCGCTGCGCCGGTTGCCCTGCTTGGTGCGGGCCTGGGAGGTGTAGGTGGCGCGGTGGAGTTCCAGGTAGAGCTCGCCGACCCAGACCGGGGCGTCGGGGTACTCGGCGCGGGCCTTGGCGAAGAACTCGTCCGGGTGCTCGACGACGACCTTGGGCGAGCCCTCCAGGTCGGCGAGCCTGCGCGCCCGTTCCATGATCTCGCGGGTGGGGCCGCCGCCGCCGTCGCCCCAGCCGAAGGGGGCCAGGGAGCGGGTGGCGTTGCCCTTCTCCTGGTAGTTGCGGACCGCGCGGGACATCTCCTCGCCGCTGAAGCGTGCGTTGTAGGTGTCGACCGGCGGGAAGTGGGTGAAGATGCGGGTGCCGTCGATGCCCTCCCACCAGAAGGTGTGGTGGGGGAACTTGTTGGTCTGGTTCCAGGAGATCTTCTGGGTGAGGAACCACTCGTTGCCGGCGAGCTTGGCGAGCTGCGGGTAGGCCGCGTTGTAGCCGAAGGAGTCGGGCAGCCAGACGCCCTTGGTCTCGACGCCGAAGTGCTCGATGAAGAACCGCTTGCCGTGGATGAGTTGGCGGGCGATGGCCTCGCCGCCGGGCAGGTTGCCGTCGGACTCGACCCACATGCCGCCGACCGGCGCCCACTGGCCGCGCTTGACGGACTCCTGGATACGGGCCCACACCTGCGGGTAGTTGTCGCGCACCCACTCGTACTGCTGGGCCTGCGAGCAGGCGAAGATGAAGTCCTCGTACTCGTCGGCGAGGGACGTCACGTTCGAGAAGGTGCGGGACGTCTTGCGCTTGGTCTCGCGGATCGGCCACAGCCACGCGGAGTCGATGTGCGCGTGCCCGACACCGGAGACGATGTGCGCGCTGGCGTTGGCCGGCTTGGACAGCACGGGCTTGAGCGCGGCCCGTACGTCGGCGGCCGTACCGGAGACGTCGTCGAGGTCGAGGAGGTCCATGGCCCGGTCCAGGGCGTGCATGATCTCGTGCCGGCGGGGGTCGTGCTCGCCGAGTTCCAGCATCAGTTCGCGCAGCACCTGGACGTCGAGGTCGAGGTGGAAGACCTCCTCGTCGAGGACGGCGAGGTCGGCCCGGCGGAATGTATACAGTGGACGGTCGCCCGCGGTCAGTACATCGCCGAGCGGGGTCGGCTCCGCGAAGTTGTTGGCGAGGATGTCGGGGTTGGAGGCCGCCTCGACCAGGTAGTCGACGACCTCGCCGCCCTCCGCCGGGTTGGCGATCGCCACGTACTGGTTGAGCGGGTTGACCGCCTTCAGCGGCGTCCCGTCGACAAGGTGCACCAGTGCCTCGGCCTGGTTGCCCGGCCAGTCGCCCGTGAAGCCGAGGTCGATGACGGCCTCGACGCGCTTCCCGGCCCACTCGGCGGGCACCTGTCCGCGCATCCGGAACCAGGTGGTGCCCCAGGGCGGACCCCACGGGGTGTCCATCGCGAACGGCTTGTACGGCGCCGCCGCGGCCTCCTCGAAGGAGACCGGCTCGCCGGGGGCCTGCCAGGCCTCGACCGTGAAGGGCGCGGTGGCCGCGTAGATCGCGGGCTTGATCCGCTGGTCGTGGGCGCGCTGGACGCGCTCCTCGATCCGGCTGCGTTCGTCGTGCATGGGAGGTCTCCAGGGAACCAGGGAGCTGAGCTGCTGAGTACGTGGGGAGCTGTCGAGGACTCGCTGCCGAGCACTCGGGGAAAGCGCTTACCGGGACGGTGCCTACTTAAGGTACGCCAGACCCGGGTGGACCTCGGTGTAGCCCTCGACCAGGCGGCGCGCGACATTCACGGAGTCGACCAGCGGGTGCAGCGCGAAGGCCTTCACCGCCGTCGTGCGGGAGCCGTTCTCGGCCGCCGCGAGGACCTCGCGCTCGACGCCCTTGACCGCGCAGACCAGGCCGGTGGCGTGGTCGGGCAGCGGGTCGACCGCGACGGGGTGGGCGCCGTTGGCGTCGACCAGGCACGGCACCTCGATGACGGCGTCCGTGTCGAGGACCGACAGTGCGCCCTGGTTGCGGACGTTGAGGATCAGGGTGGTGCGTTCGTCGCGGGCGATGGCCCGCATCAGGGCGAGGGCGACCTTCTCGTAGCCGCCGGAGAGGTCGTCGGCCTCGCGTTCGCCGGCGCCGGCGGTCTCCCGGTTCTCGGACATGTAGGTCGCCTCGCGCTCGGCGCGGGTGCGGTCCCAGGCGGTCAGCGCGGACGCGTCGGGGCGCTTCATCTCGTCGTAGAACTGCGCCTGTTGGTCACGGAGGAAGGCGCCGCGGGTCCGCTCGACCTCGCGGTAGGCGCGGACGGTCTCGCGGTTGAAGTAGTAGTAGTGCAGGTACTCGTTCGGGATGGCGCCGAGCGACTGGAGCCAGTCGGTTCCGAAGAGCTTGCCCTCCTCGAAGGAGCCGAGCAGGTCGGCGTCGGCGAGCAGGCGCGGGAGTTCGTCGCGGCCGGCGACGCGCAGGCCGCGTACCCAGCCGAGGTGGTTGAGGCCGACGTAGTCGATGAATGCCTCGCGCGGGTTGGCGCCGAGCACCTTGGCGATACGGCGGCCGAGGCCGACCGGGGAGTCGCAGATGCCGATGACGCGGTCGCCGAGGTGGCGGGACATGGCCTCGGTGACCAGGCCCGCGGGGTTGGTGAAGTTGATGACCCAGGCGTCGGGGGCGAGGCGGGCCACGCGCTGGGCGATGTCGACGGCGACCGGGACGGTTCGTAGACCATAGGCAATACCGCCGGCGCCGACCGTCTCCTGGCCGAGGACGCCCTCGGCCAGCGCCACCCGCTCGTCGTTGGCGCGGCCCTCCAGGCCGCCGACGCGGATCGCTGAGAAGACGAAGTCGGCGCCGCGCAGCGCCTCGTCGAGGTCCGTGGTGGCGGTGACGGTGGGGGCGTCGGGCACGCCGGCGGCCTGTTCGGCCAGTACGCGGGCTACCGCATACAGTCGACTGTCGTCGAGGTCGTGCAGCACCACTTCGGTGACCCGGCCCTCGCCGCGGTCGCTCAGCAGTGCCCCGTACACGAGCGGCACGCGGAACCCGCCGCCGCCCAGAATCGTCAGCTTCACGCTTTCACCTTTCCTGCCACGACGACCTCGACGCCCGCTTCCTCCAGGGAGGAGCGGGTCGCCGGGTCGACCGGGGCGTTCGTCACGACCGCGTCGAGGTCCTCGGGACCGCACACCTTCGCCATGCCCGTACCCGGGAACTTCTGCGCGTCGGCGAGCAGGACGACCTTCTCGCCGGCCTTGATCATGGCCCGTTTGACCGGCACCTCGACGACGGTCGTGTCCATCACCTGCCCGCCGGGCCGCACGCCGCTGGTGCCGAGGAAGAGCCAGTCGGCGTGCAGCTGGCGCAGGTTGTCCTCGGTGAGGAAGCCCACCAGGGAGCGGTACTCGCGCCGGACCACGCCGCCGAGCAGCACCAGTTCGATGCCCTCGTCGTCGGCCAGCTCCTCGTAGACCACCAGGTTGCTGGTGATCACGGTGAGGCGGCGGCCGTGCAGCTGCCGGGCGAGCCGGTAGGCGGTGGTGCCGATGTCGAGGAGGACGGACTGGCCGTCGGCCACCATGGCGGCGGCGTGCGCGGCTATCGCGTCCTTCTCGGCCACCCGCACCTCGGCGACCTCGGCGAAGGGCTGGTCGCCCTCGTCGGCCACGGCGCCGCCGTGGACCCGGGTGAGCAGTCCGTCCTCCTCCAGTCTGACCAGGTCGCGCCGGATGGTGGCCGGACTCACGCCGAGTTGCTCGGAGAGGTCAGTCACAGAGGCGGGGCCACCCGAGCGAAGGGCCCGCAGGATGAGTTGGTGTCGTCGTTCTGCCAGCACGCGGTGCACACTACTCGTCATCTTCAATCATTTCCATGCTCAGTTCTGCTCGGGTATTGACCAATCTCCCCGAGCAGCGCACGATTCCGGCATCGAAAATGACGAGTTTTGACGAGAGGTGGCGCGCGTGGACGACGACAGGCCCGATGTGCTGCTGACCGGGCTGCTCTTCTACGACCTCGTTCTCACGGGGCTGGGAAAGCCGCCGACGCCGGGCGAGGAGATCTGGACGGGCGGCATGGGCTGCGGCCCCGGCGGCATCGCGAACCTCGCGGTGGCCACGGCCCGCTTCGGCCTGCGCACCTCGCTGGCCACGGTCTTCGGTGACGACTTCTACGGCGAGTACTGCCGGGACGTCCTGTGCGACCAGGAGGACATCGACCTCTCGCTCTCCCGCACCGCGGACGGCTGGCCCACCCCCGTCACCGTCTCGCTCGCGACCGGTCACGACCGGGCCCTCGTCACCCACGGCCAGGAGCCCCCGTTCACGCAGGACGCGCTGATGGGCGACCCGCCCGAGGCGCGCACGGCGCTGGTGCACATCGAGGCCGAGCCGCGCGAGTGGATCGCCAAGGCCGCCGCGAACGGCACCCACGTCTACGCGGATGTCGGCTGGGACCCCACCCAGGAGTGGTCCCGCGACCTCCTCGACCAGCTCGCCCTGTGCCACGCCTTCCTCCCGAACGAGACCGAGGCGATGGCCTACACCCGCACCGACAGCGCGGTGGCGGCCCTCGGTACGCTCGCGGAGCTGGTGCCGGTGGCGGTGGTCACCCGGGGCGGGGACGGCGCGATCGCCGTCGACCAGATCACCGGGGAGTACGCGGAGGTCCCGGCCCTCGCCGTGGACGTCCTGGACGCGACCGGCGCCGGGGACGTCTTCGGGGCGAGCTTCGTCACGGCCTCCCTCGGCGGCTGGCCACTGGCCGAACGGCTGCGGTTCGCGGTGCTGGCGGCCGGGCTGTCCGTACAGCACCACGGCGGCGCCCTCGCGGCCCCCGGCTGGTACGGCGTCGATCGCTGGTGGCGCTCCCTGGCCGATCCCGACCTGAAGCAGGCCTACGGCTTCCTCGCCGACCGCCTGCCGCCGGACGCGGGCCCCCCGGTGCGCCACGCGCCCGTCACCCCGCCCGCCCGGCAGCACTGACCCGCACCCGATCCACCGCTCGATCCCAGAGCCCCACAGCACCCCCGCCCCACACCCACAGCACCACCCCCCTCAGCCCACGCCCCTCAGTACCACGCACAGGAACAACAGGAGTGACCCGTGGACCTTTCACGCAGAGGCTTCCTCCAGGCCGCCGCGCTCACCGCGGCGGCGTCCGGCCTGACCGTCGCATGCGGCGGCTCCGGATCGGGCGGCACCAAGAACGGCAAGAACCTCACCCTGTGGTACTGGGGCGGCGCACTCAGCGACAAGGTGGTGGCGGAGGCGAAGACCCACTTCAGCGGTGCGGTCGAGCTGACGGCCTCCTCCATCGGCGGTGACTTCAAGCAGAAGCTCACCACCACCCTCGCCGCGGGCGGCTCCTCCGTGCCCGACATCACCGGTATCAAGGGCGAGGACATCGCGTCCTTCCTGCCCAACGCCTCCCGCTTCCTCGACCTGAACGACCTGGGCTTCAAGAAGCTCTCCTCGCAGTACCTGGGCTGGAAGACGAAGCTCGCCCAGACCAGCGACGGCAAGCAGATCGGCTTCCCGATCGACATCGGCCCCACCGCGCTCTTCTACCGCGAGGACCTGTTCGCCAAGGCCGGCGTGGCCACCGACCCCGACAAGGTCGCCGCGCTGGTCACGACCTGGGACGACTACTTCGCGCTCGGCACCGAGGTGCAGAAGAAGAACCCCGGCACCTTCCTGGTCAACAACCTCGGCTCCATGTTCGACATGACCGTCGGCCAGGGCACGCAGCGGTTCATCGACAAGAACAACCACTTCATCGGCGACCAGGACCACATCCGCGCCGCATGGACCACGTCGGTGCGCCCCTACACCCTGGGCCTCGACGCCAAGATCAACGACAACTCCTGGAACGCCGCCGTCGGCAAGACCCTCCTCACCGAGCTCGGCGCGGCCTGGCACGCGCTGGACATCGAGCAGGCGGCCCCTCAGACGAAGGGCAAGTGGCGGGTGTGCGCGATGCCCGTCGGACCGGCCAACCAGGGCGGCTCCTACCTGGCCCTGCCCAAGCAGTGCCGGAATCCCGAGGAAGCCTTCAAGATCATCAGCTGGATCCTCAGCCCGGCCAACGACGCCCGCGGGTTCACCGACGCCGCCATCTTCCCCGCCGCCCCGGCCGCGTACACGATGCCGGCCATGACGGGCCCCGACGCCTTCTTCGGCGGACAGAAGATCATCGAGATCTTCGGGCCGGCCGCCAAGGCCGTCCCGAACACCTACGAGGCGCCGGCCGACGCCGCTGTCATGGCCCCCTACAAGACGGAACTGACCAACATCGAGGCCAAGGGCAAGAAGCCCGACGACGCCTGGAACGACGCTGTCAGCCAGGCCAAGCAGATCGCCCGCCGCCAGGGGGTGAACTGAGGTGACATCCCCTCCGGTCGCCGGTCCCGCCGCGGTGTCGGAACACCGCGGCGGGGCGGGCCCGGCCCGGGGGCGGCCCCCGCGCGCCCCCCCCCGCCGCCCCCCCCCCCCCAACCGCCGCCCCCCCCGGGCGCACGGGCCGCAGATACAGGGCGGCAGGCCCATCAAACAG